>NZ_JAQQPS010000011.1:0-220611 GCF_036688685.1 Massilia sp. S19_KUP03_FR1
TCAAGCGCTCAAGGAGTGGCAGCATAAGAAACCAGAGTTATTCGTCAAACGCGTTTATGACCAGGCGAGACTTGACAGTTAAGCGATCACGCAACGGCGGCAGTACGCCGGCCGCATGATTCAAAGACAGCTGCTTTCACCCGCCGCAATGCCTTGTATTCATGCGGGCAGGGAATGCGGCGGGTGCCGGGTTATTTCCGCGTGCAGAAATAGACGGCAACGCCGGTGATCACGAATCCGCCAATCGCAGTCGGCAGCAATGTTTCGCCAAGCACGGCATAAGCCATGATGGCGGTCACCCCGGGAATCAAATAGAACAGGCTGGCCACCTTGCTGGCCTCGCCATTCCGCATCAAGATATACAGGAGGCTGATCGCACCGATGGAATTGACGATCGATAGCCAGGCCGACGCGAATACCAACTGCGCGCTCCATTGCACGGCAAAATGCTCGAATTCACCGGCAAAGAACATCGCCGCAAGGCTGGCGAAAGAAAGTTGTACCAGCCCGGCAATGCGCAGGTCGATACCGACACAGAATTTTTTCTGATAAAGCGTTCCCAGCGTAATTCCCACCAGCGCCAGCAGTGCGGCAAGATAGCCACCCATCCCCGCATGACCCATGCCAACCTTGTTCGCCACCACCATGTAGACCCCCACCAGACCGATGGCCAGGCCAGACCACTGTTTTCCGGTCAGGCGCTCGCCGAGAAACACACTTGCGCCAAGCGCCGTAAAGATGGGCATCGTACCGATGAACAGGGCGCTAATGCCAGCCGTCACGCCGAGTTTCAATGCGGTGTACAGGCCAAAGAATTGCAAGACCTGGATGAGCAATCCCACCACTATCAGGTGAACGTAATCGATGCCGCGCCGCGGCCAGGTCGGTTTGGTCAGCACTGTCACCGCCAGCAGAATCAGCGCGGCACTGCCGAAACGGAGAAACAGCAAGGTGAACGGCCCCGCAAAGGGAATGCCGATTTTACCCACCACATATCCCGAGCTCCACATGAAGATAAAAAGGAGGGGCAGTCCGAAAGCGCCAATTTTCGTGGCTGGATTAATCGTCATGGTTGTCATGGTTATCTCTTGAAGTAATCGAAAGAGACAGACTACAATCTTTGAAATGTCTTCACAATCCACCAAAATAGAACAACATTGTTTCCAAAATGAGCCTGATTAAAAAATACAGTCTGGACGATCTGGTCACCTATGTTGCGGTGGTGGACACGGGGAGCTTTTCTGCGGCGTCGATTGCTTTGGCGTCCAGAAAACCCGCAGTCAGCAAACAGATCGCGCGTTTGGAACTTGCCTTGCAAACGCGCTTGCTGAACCGCACCACCCGTCATCTCAGCATGACGGAGGTGGGGCAAGAGGTTTATCGGCATGCATTGCGCATGCTGGAGGAGACCGCCGAGTTGGAATTGAAGGTCGCCCGCAATCTGGGGGCGCCCTCCGGCCTGCTCCGCATCAGCACCTCGACCGTATTTGGCAATTTGCATCTCGCCGGTTTGCTGGCGGGGTTTCAGGCACGTTATCCCGAAGTGATGGTGGAGTTGCACCTGACCGACCGCTTCGTCAGCCTCGCAGACGAGGGCTATGACGTGGTTTTGCGCATGTCCAGGGAAATGCCGCTGATGACCGCCATTGCGCGGCCGCTCGCCAGGCTGCATTACGCCGTCGTGGCGTCACCGGGATACGTCGAGCGCTTTGGCGCACCTGAAACCCTGGAACAGCTGGCCGGGCATCGCTGCATCACATTCAACCAAACTGGCGCAGCCGCCACGTGGCACTTTGGCTTCCAGGGCGCAACGACATCGATCAAGGTAAAAAATACGCTGTCCATCAATAGCAGTGAATCACTGCGCGTTTGCATGCTCAATGGCTGCGGTATCGCGCTCTTGCCGACATTTGCCGTGGGGCCCGACATCAAACGCGGACATGCTCTCGCCCTCCTGACCGCATACCAGCCGGTCGGCATGTTTGGCGACTACCTGCACGCGCTGTATCTGGAAAATCGCTACCTGGCGCCGAAAGTGCGCGTATTCATCGACTACATCATCGAACAGATCGGCCCCCGCGCATATTGGGACGATTTCTGAGCGCGCGCCTTCGTTATGTCCGGGCAGGAATGCGCTTTGAGACTGATGAAGCAGCGGTGGCAGGCTGCGGTGGCAATCCCGCCAGGCAAGGGCCGAAGGCGCAACGGCATTACGACGTGGCGACGCCTTTTTTCCTGAACTGCGCTGCCTTGTAGCGGTTGCCGCACAAGGCCATGCTGCACCAGCGCCGCTTGTGCGCCTTGGTGCGGTCGTAGAACCACAGGACGCAGTCGGGATGCTCGCATTGCTTCACGAGTGCAGCGTCGCCATCGACCAGCAACTGCGCCACGGCTTCAGCCACCGGCCCGAGCAAAGCCGCAACCGGCTCGGCGTGTGCCACGCGCGTGAGCGTCAGCAGGCCGTCACTGTCGCGCGCCAGCTGCGGCGCGCTGAGGTAAGCGCGCAGGTACGGGTCCAGGCTGGCGGTGTCGCCGAGCTGCTTGTCCTTGTACTGGAGAATCAGCTTGCGTGCCACGGCCCGCAAGGACTTTCCCTGCGCCAGCAGCGTGGCAGCATGCGCGGCGCTGTCGGCGGCGGCGGGCAAACCATGCTG
This sequence comes from Massilia sp. S19_KUP03_FR1, assembly GCF_036688685.1. Taxonomy (NCBI): domain Bacteria; kingdom Pseudomonadati; phylum Pseudomonadota; class Betaproteobacteria; order Burkholderiales; family Oxalobacteraceae; genus Massilia; species Massilia sp. S19_KUP03_FR1. The sequence continues at coordinate 2,655 of NZ_JAQQPS010000011.1, forward strand.
CGCCAGCCACCGGCATACAGCAGCGCCACTGTCCCAGTAGTCGACCGTTGCCCCATCGCGCTGCGCCTCGGTGTTCAGGAGATCGAGTGCCAGGTGATCTCCCAGCATCGGTGGTTCGGACCATGCATGCTCCGACGGCTTGCCTGCTGCATCCATTCAGTAACCTCTAAAAATATGTTTGACAGGTTACTTAAAACGACAGATACTGCGCCTTAAGTAACCGCTTATTATTAATTATACCGGTTATTTGCACCGATCTCTGTCCATTCAAGGAAACCTCATGCACACCAAATCACTTTTTGCCGCCACCACCCTGGCCACCGCCCTGGTCGCCAGCGCCGCCGACCATCCCGCCCAGGTCCATCACCGGACCATGGAGGTCCAGGGCGTCAAGCTGTTCTACCGCGAGGCCGGTCCGGCCCAGGCTCCCACCGTTCTGCTGCTGCATGGTTTTGGCGCCTCGTCGTACATGTTTCGCGACCTGATTCCGCAGTTGGCCACCCGCTACCACGTGGTCGCGCCGGACCTGCCCGGCTTCGGGCAGACCAGCGTGATCCCGGGCCAGCCATTCGCCTGGACCTTCGACAAGCTGGCGTCCGTGATCGATGCGTTCACGGTGGCCAAGGGAATGGACCGTTACGCCATGTACGTATTCGACTATGGCGCCCCGGTAGGCTGGCGCCTGGCGGTTAACAATCCGGACAAAATCACGGCGCTGGTCAGCCAGAATGGCAACGCCTACGAAGAGGGCCTGAGCGCTGGCTGGGCCGACATGCGTACCGCCTGGGCCGCGCCCAGCGCCGCCAACCGCGAAGCGCTGCGCCGCTTCAACACACTCGATATGACGAAATGGCAGTACACCGAAGGCGTCACGGACGCGTCGCTGATCGCGCCCGAAACCTGGCAACTGGCCCACGCTGCCACCGAGCGCATCGGCGTGGAAGTGCAGATGGACTTGTTGCTCGACTATGGCCAAAACATCAAGCAGTACAGTGCGCTGCACGCCTACTTCCGCCGCTACCACCCGCCGACGCTGGCAATCTGGGGCAAGAACGACCCCTTCTTTTTCCCGGCCGGCGCCGAAGCGTTCAAACGCGACAATCCGCAAGCGGAAGTGCGCTTCCTCGACACCGGCCACTTCGCCATCGAAACCCACGGCCGCGAGATCGCCGTGCAGATGCTGGATTTTTTAGACCGTAGCATCAAACCCTGAGCCAGCGCCTGCTGCTAAAAACCTGGATCGGTGCCGTCAATACGGATTCGCCTGCATGCCATCGCGTCGTCGATTTATTGCCATTCATGCTAATCTTTAAATCAACTACCGGGACCTGTGAAGCAGGGGCCGGTTTTTTCGCATACGGCAATTCACTCACATTCAAGAGGCAGCATCATGGATAACAAGAGGGCAGCATCATGAAGGCAGAACAGCATCCGTCGCGCTTTAGCCTGACGTCAGCAGTTTTCAATTTACTCGACCCGATTCCTTTCGGTTTCTTTGTTGGCGTGCTGATTTTTGACGTCATTTATGCCAATACGGCCAATGTGCTGTGGATGAAAAGCGCGGCCTGGCTGGTCACATTTGGCTTGCTGTTCGCGATCATCCCGCAACTGATCAATCTGGCCGTGGTCTGGTTCAGCAAACGCCGCATCCGCTCGCGCGGTCAGGTCATCAATTTCTGGCTGAACGTGGTCGGTATCGTGGCCGCGCTGGTCAATGCATTTGTCCACAGCCGCGATGCTTATGCCGTGATTCCCGATGGCGTATGGCTGTCCATTTTGACGGTGGCCGCAATGGGCATAGGACGCATTATTTTGGCGGGCGAAGTCGTTACTTACAAGGAATTGAATCATGGACAAGCATAAACAACGTTGGGCGCGCGCGCTGGGAATGGCAGCTGGCTTGACGCTGGTATTGAGTGCTTGCAGCGAGAAATCGAAAGTTGATCCTGCAACGCAAATTGGCGCGAATCCGACGCTGCCAGGCGCGAAGGATTTCCTGGTCCCGCCGATGCAGGTTCCGAAAGGCGTCGGCTGGGCAGCGAATGCAGCGCCGCAAGTCGCGCCCGGTTTGCAGATCGAGAAGATCGCATCCGGCCTGCTGCATCCACGCCAACTGCTGGTGTTGCCGAACCAGGACGTGCTGGTGGTGGAAGCGAACGGCCCCGGCGAAGAATCCGTCACGACACCGAAACAGGTGATCGCGGGCATGGTCAAAGGTAACTCGGGCAAAGGCGGCAAGGGCGGTAACCGCATTACGCTGCTGCGCAAGAAAGCCGGCGCCAGCGGGGAGTGGGAACAATTCGTCTACATCGAGAAACTGCACTCGCCGTTCGGGATTCAGCTGGTCGGCGACACCCTGTATGTGGCCAATACCGGCAACATCATGAAATACCGCTACACCCCCGGCGAAACCAGAATGTCCGATCCGGGCGTCGAATTGGGCGACCTGCCAAGTACGGTCAATCACCACTGGACCAAGGCCTTGCTGGCCAGCCCGGACGGCAAAAAACTGTATGTCGGCAGCGGCTCGAACAGCAACATCACGGAAAATGGCATGGAGGTGGAATACCGCCGCGCCGCCGTGCTGGAAGTCGATAGCGCGACCGGTGCGAGCCGGGTATTTGCGTCGGGTATCCGCAATCCGACCGGCCTGCAATGGGAACCGCAATCGGGCAAACTGTGGGCCATCGCCAATGAGCGTGATGAAATTGGCGCCGACCTGGTGCCGGATTACCTGACCTCGCTGCAGGAAAAAGGTTTTTATGGCTGGCCGTATAGCTATTTTGGCCAGAATGTCGACCACCGGGTAAAACCGCAGCGGCCGGACCTGGTGGCAAAAGCCATCAAGCCCGACTATGCGCTTGGTTCGCACGTGGCCGCCTTGGGCTTGCTGTTTTATAGCGGTGATAACCTGCCGGCCAAATACAAGGGCGGCGCCTTCGTCAGTGAGCACGGCAGCTGGGATCGCTCGCCCCTGAGCGGTTACCAGATCGTGTATGTCCCGTTCGTCAATGGTATGCCGAGCGGCGCCGCGCAGCCGGTCGTGACCGGTTTTCATTCGGCGGACGAAAAACACCTGTACGGAGCGCCGGTCGGCCTCGCACAGGACGCGCAAGGCGGCTTGCTATTCGCCGACGACGTGGGCAATGTCATCTGGCGCGTGACCAGCGCCAGACAGTAGGCACGGCAGGGGCGGGTCGGAAAGCGATTGACTTGCTTGTATAGACAACCTAGACTAAAAAGCACGCGGATGGCGCTTGTCCGCCGCTTTGCCTGTCCGAGGAGTTGTCATGTCGACCGATCCGCGCTTTGACCCCACCCGCAGCGTCCGCGCCCCGCGCGGCACCGAACTGCATTGCAAGAGCTGGCTGACCGAGGCCGCTTACCGCATGCTGCAAAACAACCTCGACGCCGAAGTGGCGGAGAATCCGGCCAGCCTGGTGGTCTACGGCGGCATCGGCCGCGCGGCGCGCGACTGGGCCTGCTTCGACCAGATCCTGGCCTCGCTGCGCACCCTCGAGGACGACCAGACCCTGCTCATCCAGTCCGGCAAACCCGTGGGGGTGTTCCAGACCCACGCCGATGCACCGCGCGTGCTGATTGCCAATTCCAACCTGGTGCCGAAATGGGCGACCTGGGAACACTTCAGCGAACTCGATCGCAAGGGCCTGTTCATGTACGGCCAGATGACCGCCGGCAGCTGGATTTATATCGGCACCCAGGGCATCGTGCAGGGCACCTATGAAACCTTTGCCGAAGCCGGACGCCAGCATTTCGGCGGCGACTGGGGTGGGCGCTGGATCCTCACTGCGGGCCTGGGCGGCATGGGCGGCGCGCAGCCGCTGGCGGCCAGCTTTGCCGGTGCGGTATCGCTGACCATCGAATGCCAGCAAAGCAGCATCGATTTCCGCTTGCGCACGCGTTACGTGGACCAGCAGGCCGCAAATATCGACGACGCGCTGGCGCTGGTGGCGCATCACACGGCGCGCCGCGAAGCGGTGTCGATCGCGCTGCTCGGCAACGCCGCCGAGGTGCTGCCGGAGCTGGTGCGCCGCGCCCGTGCCGGCGGCCTGAAACCGGATCTGGTCACCGACCAGACCTCCGCGCACGACCTGGTCAACGGTTACCTGCCGCTTGGCTGGAGCGTCGCACAATGGAAGGCCGCGATGGCGGACCCGGCGCAACATGCGCAACTCAAGGCCGCCGCAGCAGCGTCCTGCGCCGTCCACGTGCAAGCCATCCTCGACTTCAAGGCACTGGGCGTGCACGCGGTCGACTACGGCAACAACATCCGCCAAGTCGCGTTCGACGCCGGCGTGGCCAGTGCCTTCGATTTCCCCGGCTTCGTGCCAGCCTACATCCGGCCGCAGTTCTGCGAAGGGCGCGGCCCGTTCCGCTGGGTGGCGTTATCCGGCGACCCGGAAGACATCTATAAGACCGATGCGAAAATCAAGGAACTGTTCCCGCACCACGCGCAAGTCCACCGCTGGCTCGACATGGCGCGCCAACGCATCGCCTTCCAGGGCCTGCCGGCGCGCATCTGCTGGCTGGGCCTGGGCGAGCGCCACCTGGCCGGCCTGGCGTTCAACGAAATGGTGCGCACGGGTGAGCTGAAGGCGCCGATCGTCATCGGGCGCGATCACCTCGACACCGGTTCCGTCGCCAGCCCGAACCGCGAAACCGAAGCCATGCGCGACGGCACCGATGCCGTCTCCGACTGGCCCCTGCTCAACGCCTTGTTGAATACGGCCGGCGGCGCGACCTGGGTCTCGCTGCACCACGGCGGCGGGGTCGGCATGGGATATTCCCAGCATGCCGGCATGGTGATCGTCGCCGACGGCAGCGAAGCCGCCGCGAAACGGCTGGCGCGGGTGCTCGTCAATGACAGCGGCTCGGGCGTCATGCGCCATGCCGACGCCGGCTATGAAACCGCCATCGCCTGTGCCGCACGCACCGGCCTGAACCTTCCCATGATCAATCCAACATGACTTCTTTTATCTTGCACCCGGGCGCGCTGACACTGGCCGCCCTGCGCGCCGTCTGGACCGAACACGCCCCGATCGCGCTCGCTGCGTCGGCTTACGATGCCATCAATGCGTCCTGTGCCACGGTGCAGGCTATCGTCGCCAGGGGTGCTCCGGCCTATGGCATCAACACCGGGTTCGGCATCCTCGCCAAGGCGCACATCCCGCAGCACCAGCTGGAAAAGCTGCAGCGCAATCTGATCCTGTCGCACGCGGTCGGTACCGGCGCGCTGCTGTCGGACGCGGTGGTGCGCCTGATCGTCCTGACAAAAATCGGCAGCCTGGCGCGCGGCTACTCGGGCGTGCGTCCACTCATCATCGACACCTTGATCGCGCTCTACAACGCCGGGATCAATCCGGCCATCCCCGCCAAAGGCTCGGTCGGCGCCTCGGGCGACCTGGCGCCGCTGGCGCACATGACGCTGGCCATGATGGGTGTCGGCGAGGTGCGCGCCAACGGCGTGGTCATGCCCGCGAGTGAAGCGCTGGCGGCAGCCGGCATCGCACCGGTGGTGCTGGCCGCGAAAGAGGGTCTCGCACTGATCAACGGCACCCAGGTGTCGACCGCGCTGGCGCTGCACGGCCTGTTCATGGCCGAACGGGTGCTGGAAGCGGCGATGGTCACGGGCGCCTTGTCGATCGACGCCGCGCGCGCCAGCGATGCCCCGTTCGACGCGCGCGTGCACGCGGTGCGCGGCCAGCCGGGCCAGATTGCCGCCGCCGCCATCTACCGCGAACTGGTGGCCGGCAGCGCCATCCGCGCGTCGCACCTGGTCGGCGATGAGCGCGTGCAGGACCCGTACAGCCTGCGTTGCCAGCCGCAAGTGATGGGCGCAGTGATGGACATCATTGGCAACGCCGCACGCACCTTGCTGATCGAAGCGAATGCGGTCACCGACAACCCGCTGATCTTCCCGGACCAAGGTGGCGAAGTCATCTCGGGCGGGAATTTCCACGCCGAGCCGGTGGCGTTTGCGGCCGATGCGCTGGCGCTGGCGATTGCCGAAATCGGCGCGTTGTCGGAGCGCCGCATCGCGCTGCTGATTGACGCCCACCTGTCGGGCCTGCCATCGTTCCTGGTGCGCGCGCCGGGCCTCAATTCCGGCTTCATGATCGCCCACGTGACGGCCGCCGCACTGGCGTCGGAAAACAAGTCGATGGCGCATCCGGCCAGTGTCGACAGCCTGCCCACCTCGGCCAACCAGGAAGACCACGTCAGCATGGCGACCTTCGCGGCGCGCCGTCTCGACGAGATGGCGCAGAATACGGCGGTGATCGTCGGCATCGAATTGCTGGCGGCGGCGCAGGGCATCGAGTTTCACCGGCCCTTGCGCAGCTCGGCCATCCTGGAACAGGTGCATGCGGCGCTGCGCACGCAGGTGGCGCCGTTCGACGAAGACCGTTTTTTTGCGCCCGATATCGAAGTGGCGCGCCGGATGGTGGTCGAGGGCGCCTTGTCGAGCGCATGCAAGGACCTGTTCGCGGTATTACATCCATAAGGAGAGGCGATGGACGTTCGTTTCAAGGCCGGCAGCGCGCCGCTGTTGATCTCGATGCCGCACGTGGGCACCGATATCCCCGACGCGATCGCCGCCACCATGGCGCCGTGCGCGTTGAGGCGCGCCGACACCGACTGGCACCTGGAACAACTGTACGCATTCGCGCACGAGCTGGGTGCCTCGACGCTGGCCGCACGCTGGTCGCGCTACGTCATCGACGTGAACCGTCCGCCCGAAGACACGAATCTGTATCCCGGCCTGGATACCACCGGCCTGTGCCCGGTCGACACCTTCGCACGCGAGCGCCTGTACCAGGCCGGGCGCGCGCCGTCCGAGCCCGAAATCGCGCGCCGCCTGCAGCGCTACTGGCAGCCCTACCACCAGCAGCTGCGCGCCGAGCTCGATCGCCTGCTGGCCCTGCACGGGCGCGTGCTGTTATGGGATGCGCATTCGATCGCCTCGATGGTGCCGCGCTTTTTCGACGGCCGGCTGCCCGACCTGAATATCGGGACCGCCAACGGCGCGGCCTGCGCCCCCGAACTGGAACGCGCCGTGGTCGACGTGGCGCAGCGCCAGCAGCAGTTCACGGTGGCGCTCAACGGCCGCTTCAAGGGCGGCTACATCACGCGCCAGTACGGCCAGCCGCAGCGGAATGTGCACGCGCTGCAACTGGAAATGTGCCAGTACCTATACATGGATGAAGCGGCGCCGTATGGCTACCGGCCCGACCATGCCGCGCTGGTCTTGCCGCTGCTGCGCGACTGTGTCGGCGCGGCGCTCGACTGGGTGCGGCAGTGAAGCAGCTGTTCGCGCGCCACGCGCTGCTGCCGCAAGGCTGGGCGCGCAATGTGCTGATCGCGTGGGATGGCGCCGGCACGCTGACCGAGGTGCATGCCAACGCCGACGGCGCGCCCGACGTGGGCTACGTTTTGCCCGGCATGGTCAACCTGCATTCGCACGCGTTCCAGCGCGCCCTGGGCGGCCTGACCGAGCGTGCCGGCAGCACGCTCGACAACAGCGCCGACAGCTTCTGGACCTGGCGCGACCTGATGTACCGTTTTGCCGCCACCATCACGCCCGAGCAGGTGGAGGCCATCGCTGCCCAGCTGTTCGTCGAGTGCCTGCGCTATGGCTACACGGCGTTGTGCGAATTCCACTACCTGCAGCGCGACCCCCAGGGCGAGTGGTATGGCCACCTGGCCGGCATGGCCGAGCGCATCGCCGCCGCGGCCGCGGCGAGCGGCATTGGCCTGACCCTGCTGCCGGTGCTGTACAGCCACGCCGGTTTTGGCGCGCAAGCCTTGCGCCCGGAACAGCGGCGCTTCCACACCAGCGTGCGCGACGTGCATGACATCGTCGCGGCGCTCGAACCGCTGCGCAGCAGCCAGCTCGAAGTGGGCGCGGCGCCCCATTCGCTGCGCGCGGCCAGCGTCGAACAGATGCGCGAACTGGTGGACGGCCTGCCGGCGGGGCGACCGCTGCATTTGCACATCGCCGAGCAGCAGGCCGAAGTCGACCAGTGCCTCGCGTTCTGCGGGCAGCGTCCGGTCGACTACCTGCTCTCGCAGCTGGCGATCGATGCGCGCTGGTGCCTGGTGCACGCCACCCATCTGAGCGGCGCCGAAAGCGCGCGCCTAGCCGCCAGCGGCGCCGTGGCCGGCTTGTGCCCGACCACGGAAGCGAACCTGGGCGACGGCCTGTTCCCGCTCGCGCCGTATATTGCCGCTGGCGGCGCGTTCGGCATCGGCAGCGACAGCCACGTCTCGCACAGCCCGGTGGAAGAACTGCGCTGGCTCGAGTACGGCCAGCGGCTGGCGCGGCAACGCCGCAACGTGGCGGCCACGGCTGCCACGCCGGATGTGGCCGAATTCCTGTGGCAGGGCGCGCTGCGCGGCGGGGCGCAGGCTGCGGGACGGCCGGTTGGCGCGCTGGCAGTGGGCAAACGGGCCGATTTGCTGGTGCTGGACGATGCGCACGTCAACCTCGACGGTATCGATGCGGCCGATGTGCTGGGCCGTTTCCTGTTTTCGGGCAACGATAACCTGGTGCGCGATGTGCTCGCCGGTGGGCAGTGGGTGGTCAGAAACGGTGTACATATTAATCAGGACAGCATCGCGCATCGGTATAAACTAGCGCTACACCAATTGCGCGAGGTAAGCCGATGAGCACACTGATTCCTTTTGCGGGCCTGGCAACGGTCCCGTGGAAAAATGGCAGCGGCAGCACGACGCAAATCGCCGTCGACCCACCGGAAGGCGATTTCGACACCTTTGATTGGCGCATCAGCCTGGCGACCATCTCCGAAGACGGGCCGTTTTCCATTTTCCCCGGCGTCGAGCGCACGCTGGCGCTGGTCGACGGCCATGGCCTGACGCTCGACATCGACGGCAACGATCGCGTCTTGATCGGCAAGGACGAACCCGTGCTGGCGTTCAGTGGCGATTCCGAAATCGAGGCCACGCTCAACCGCGGCCCGTCGGTCGATTTCAACATCATGACGCGCAGCGAAACCTGCTACCACCTGTTCGGCCGGCGCCGGCTGACCGGCAACCCCTCGGGCTTCGCGCCGCGCGGCGACGTCAGCGTGCTGTTCCTGGCCGAAGGCGATAGCCTGTCGGTCAGCAGCGATGGTGAACGCATCGGCATGGTGCGCTTCGATACCATCCTGTTCCGCAACGACAGCACCGTCTGGCGCCTCGAAGGGGACCCTGGCGTGGTGCTCATCGCCGATATCTTCTTCAATCACGACGACGACGGCGACGAGCTCGAATAAATGCACGATCTCGTCATCGTCAACGTGCAGCTGGCGACGATGGTCGACGGTTACGGCGCCATCCACGATGCCGCCATCGCCGTGCAGGGTGGCCGCATCGCCTGGCTCGGTGCGCGTGCCGACGCCGCGCCTGCCGCGCAGACTATCGACGGTGGCGGCGCCTGGCTCACGCCGGGCCTGATCGACTGCCACACCCACATCGTCCACGCCGGTAACCGCAGTGACGAATTTGAAGCCAGACTGGACGGCGCCAGCTACGAAGAGATTGCCCGCGCCGGTGGCGGCATCATGGCCACCGTACGCGCCACCCGCGCGGCCGATGTCGATGCGCTGCTGCGCGCCAGCGCGCCGCGCGTGCTGCGCCTGCTGGCCGAGGGCGTGACGACGCTGGAGATCAAATCCGGCTATGGCCTCACGCTGGAAAGTGAAGCGACGATGCTGCGCGCGGCACGCCGCATCGGGCAATTGCTGCCGGTGCGCGTGGCCACGACCTTCCTGGGTGCGCACGCGCTGCCGCCCGAATTCGCCGGCCGCGCCGACGCCTACATCGACGATCTGTGCGCCACCATGCTGCCGCAACTGGCAGGGGAGGGCCTGGTCGACGCGGTCGACGCCTTCTGCGAGCGCATCGGCTTTACCAGCGCCCAGACCGAACGCGTCTTCTGCGCCGCCGCGCGCCTTGGCCTGCCCGTGAAACTGCACGCCGAGCAGCTGTCCGACCAGGGCGGCGCCGCGCTGGTGGCGCGCTTTGGCGGACTGTCGGCAGACCACCTGGAGCACCTCACGCAAGATGGCATCGACGCCATGGCCGGCGCCGGCACGGTGGCCGTGCTGCTCCCCGGCGCGTATTACTTTTTGCGCGAAACGGTCGCGCCGCCGCTGGCCGCCTTGCGCGCCGCCGGCGTCCCGCTGGCCGTGGCCACCGACTGCAATCCCGGCACCTCGCCGCTCACTTCTCTGCTGCTGGCGATGAACATGGCGTGTACCTTGTGGCGCATGACACCGGCCGAAGCGCTGGCCGGCTGCACCGTGCACGCCGCCCGCGCGCTCGGGCTGCATGACGACATCGGCACGCTGGAGGTGGGCAAGCGCGCCGACTTCGCGCTGTGGGACATCGCGCGTCCGGCCGACCTGGCGTATGCAATGGGCCTGAATCCGTGCCGCCTGGTCGTCAATGGCGGTGTGCCACGCGCGCCGGTGGTAAGCTGGCCCCGGCACTAATCACTCAAGGATGTTCATGCGTTTTCTATTTGCGCTGGCCGCACTGCTGCTGGCCGGCGTCGCCGTGGCTGCCGACGGCACGCTGCACGTCGGCTCCAAGCGGTTCACCGAGTCGTACATTCTGGGCGAGCTGCTGACGCAAACGGCCGCGAAAACCGGTCCTGCCGAGCATCGCCAGGGCCTGGGCAACACCGCCATCGTGCTCGCTGCCCTGCAGGCCGGCAGCATCGACGTCTATCCCGAATACCTCGGCACGATCGACCTGGAAATTTTGAAGAACACGCGCGCCAGCACGCTGGACGAGATGCGCGCGCAACTGGCGCCGCTGGGACTGGGGGTCGGCCTGCCGCTCGGTTTCAACAACACGTATGCGCTGGCGGTGCGCGCCGATCAACAGGGCGTGACACGCCTGTCCGATTTGAAGGCCCATCCTGCACTGAAGCTTGGCCTGTCGCACGAATTCATCGGCCGCGCCGATGGCTGGCCTGGCCTCGCGGCGCGCTATGGCGTGACGCAGGCGCCGCGCGGCCTCGATCACGGCATCGCGTACGAAGCGCTGAACGCGCGCCAGGTCGACGTCATCGACATCTATTCGACCGATGCGAAAATCGCGCAATACAAGCTGCGCGTGCTGGACGACGACCTGAAATACTTCCCGCGTTACGACGCCGTCTTGCTGTATCGGCTGGATCTGCCGCAGCGCCTGCCCGCGGCCTGGAAATCGCTGCAGGCGCTTGCGGGCAGCATCAGCAACGCCGACATGATCGCCATGAACGCGGCGGTCGAAATCGACGGTAAAAGTTTTGCGGCGGTGGCGCAGGCGCGCCTCACGCCATCGTCGACGCGCAGCGCGCGTGACGGCCTGCGCGCCAAACTGTTCGGCCCGGACCTGTGGAAGCTCACGCGCCAGCACTTGACGCTGGTCGCGCTGTCGCTGGTGCTGGCCTGCCTGGTCGGGATTCCGCTGGGCGTACTGGCGGCCCATGCACCGCGCTTGCGCCAGCCTGTGCTGGCGCTGGTGGGCATGCTGCAGACGGTGCCGTCGCTGGCGCTGCTGGCGATCATGATTCCGCTGCTGGGCATGATCGGCACCGTGCCGGCGCTGGTCGCGCTGTTCGTGTACGCCCTGCTGCCCATCGTGAGGAATACCTGTACCGGCATCCTGCAGGTACCGGCCGGGCTGCGTACGGCGGCGCTGGCGCTGGGCCTGCGCCGCGGCGTGACGCTGACCCACATCGAATTGCCGCTGGCGCTGCCTGTCATCCTGGCCGGCGTGAAAACAGCGGCGGTGATGAGCGTCGGCACCGCGACGATTGCCGCGTTCATTGGGGCCGGCGGCTATGGCGAACGGATCACCATCGGCCTGGCGCTGAACGACAACGACATGCTGCTGGCCGGCGCCATTCCCGCGGCCGTGCTGGCGCTGCTGACCCAGGGTGGATTCGAGTTGGCCGAATATTGGATCGCGCGCCGACGCCGATAAGTGTGCCAGAATAGACCCACATAAATACACGCCACTTCACCATGCCATCCGCTACATTTCGCGTTGTGACGCGGGGACTGCAGCCAGGTCATTCCGCAGAGATAGCCGCCGAGTTATTGGTCAGGCTGTTCAAGTGCAGCAAGGACACCGTTGCGCCTTTGGTCGGCAGCAGCCCGGCCACGGTCAAGCGGAAAATGACGTTCGAGGCCGCCACCAGCTATGCCCAGGCGCTGACGCGTTGCGGCTGCCTGTGCACGGTCGAGGAGGAAGCACTCACACCCCTGACGCTGTCGGACGAGCGCCTGCACCGCCTCCAGCCCAAGCTGTTCGACACTGCGCGCTGGGCCAGCCAGGCCGACCGCGACAGCTGGCTGGAAGCCATCCGCGATACCCTGACGCGCGGCACCAGCCACGCTGCGGTCGTGGTCGACGCCGCCGAATCGGTGGTGGCGTGCTACACCGATGAACTCGATTGCGTCGTGCTGCTGCAGTTCGATGCCGGCTTCGGCCTGGTGCATGGCTGGCAGAAAGGCACGCGCCTGTTGTCCCTCAATTCGTATGTCGCGCGCGACCAGGGTGTCGCGCCCGACCTGGTGCCGGGTCCCGGCGACACCGGGCGCTGGGGCAATGTCTGGCCGCTGATCGCCGACCTGCTGACCGATGACCACGCTGGCCTGGCCGCGCGCAAGAAAGCCGTTACCGAAGCGGAGTGGGAGCGGGCCGGGCAACTGGGCCGCAGCCGACTGGCCGGCGCCAGCCTGCCGCGCGACGGCCGCCCATTGGGCAGCCGCCAGCCGGCGCAGGCGCCCGCCGCCTTGCCAGAACGCGTGCCGCACCGCTTCTCGCTGCGCCGGCAGTAACGGGCTCGGCGTTTTTGCCGTTGCGCGTACACTCGCGCTACGACAGCAACGTGGAACGCCAATGAAATTCATCACGCCCGCCACCACCAATCCGATCGACCAGCTGAATGTGGTCGGCAAGCCGTTTGACCGCATCGACGGCCGCCTGAAAACCACCGGCACCGCGCCGTACGCCTACGAGCAGCACCGGGCGGCGCCGCAGGCAGCGTATGGCTACGTGATCGGCGCGGCCATCGCCAAGGGCCGCATCGCCGCCATCGACAGTGCGGCAGCAAGCCGCGCACCGGGTGTGCTGGCGGTGGTGACGTACGCGAATGCGGGGCCGCTGGGCAAAGGCGGCGCGAATACGGCCCGGTTGCTGGGTGGCCCGGTCGTTGAGCATTATCACCAGGCCGTGGCACTGGTGGTGGCCGACACGTTCGAACAGGCGCGCGCTGCCGCAGCGCTGGTGCGCATCGACTACGTGAAGCAGCCGGGCAGCTTCGACCTGGCGGCGGCGCGCGCGGGCGCGGCGCCGTCCGGCAAAGCCAGCGCGATCGGCGATTTCGAACGGGGGTTTGCCGCGGCGCCGGTCAAGCTCGACGCCATGTACAGCACGCCCGACCAGAGCCACGCCATGATGGAGCCGCACGCCTCGATTGCCCGCTGGGACGGCGACAAATTGACCATCTGGACTTCGACCCAGGTGGTCGACCGCGTCAAGACCGACCTGGCCAGGACCGTGGGTATTCCCGCAGAAAATATCCACGTGATATCGCCCTACACCGGTGGCGGTTTCGGCGCGAAACTGTTCCTGCGCGCCGATGCGGTGCTGGCCGTGCTGGGCGCCAGGGCGGCCGGCAAAGCGGTGAAAGTGGCACTGCAGCGCCCGCTCGTTGCAAACAACACGACGCACCGTCCCGCCACCATCCAGCGCATCCGCCTCGGCGCCACGCGCGAAGGACGCATCAGCGCCATTGCCCACGAAAGCTGGTCGGGCAACCTGCCCGATGGCAAGCCCGAAAGCGCCGTCAACCAGACGCGCCTGCTGTATGCCGGCGCGCACCGCCTGACCCAGCTGATGTTGTCCACGCTCGACCTCCCGGAAGGCAATGCATTCCGGGCGCCGGGCGAGGGCGCCGGCATGATGGTGCTGGAAATCGCCATCGACGAAATGGCCGAAAAGCTGAAGATGGATCCGGTCATGTTCCGCATCGTCAACGACACCACCTCCGATCCCGAAAAGCCGGGCCGCCCGTTTTCAACGCGCCGCTTCATCGAGTGCATGCGCCAAGGCGCGGACCGCTTCGGCTGGAAAGAGCGGCAGGCAAAGCCGGGCGCCGTGCGCGACGGGCGCTGGCTGGTCGGCATGGGCGTGGCCTCGGCCTTTCGCAACAACATCAGTTCGCCTTCCGGCGCGCGCGTGCGGCTGGAGCGCGACGGCACCGTCACGGTGGAAACCGACATGACCGATATCGGCACCGGCAGCTACACCATCATCGGCCAGACTGCGGCCGAGATGCTCGGCGTGCCGCTCGAGCGCGTCACGGTGCGCCTGGGCGACTCCAGCTACCCGGTCTCGTCCGGTTCGGGCGGGCAGCGCGGGGCCAACAGTTCAACCGCCGGCGTGTACGCAGCCTGCGTGCTGCTACGCGACAAAATTGCGCGGCAGGCCGGCATGGACCCGGTCCAGGCCGCGTTCACGGGCGGCGCCGTGCGCGCCGGCGGGCGCACCGTGGCGCTGCGCGATGTGGGCGAGGTGAGCGCCGAAGACAAGATGGAATACGGCGACCTGGCGAAGCATGCGCAGCAATCGACCTTCGGCGCGCATTTCGTCGAGGTGGGCGTGGACATGCTGACGGCGGAAATCCGGGTGCGCCGGATGCTGGCCGTGTGCGCTGCCGGGCGCATCCTGAATCCGAAAACGGCGCGTAGCCAGGTGATCGGCGCCATGACGATGGGTGTCGGCGGCGCCTTGATGGAAGAGCTGGCCGTGGACCGGCGCCACGGCTTCTTCGTCAACCACGACCTGGCTGGCTACGAAGTGCCGGTGCACGCCGACATTCCGCACCAGGATGTCATTTTCATCGATGAAACCGACCCGATGTCCTCGCCCATGAAAGCCAAGGGCGTGGGCGAGCTGGGACTGTGCGGGGTCAGCGCCGCCATTGCCAACGCCATTTACAACGCCACCGGCGTGCGCGTGCGCGACTACCCGATCACGCTCGACAAGCTGCTCGCGCAGATGCCGGAAACAGTCTGAATCAGGCCTTGGCCAGCGTCTGCAAGGCGTCGCCGGTGAGGCGGCAAATACGCCAATCCGGCATCACGTCGGCGCCCAGCGATTGGTAGAGCGCGATTGCCGGCGCGTTCCAGTCCAGCACCGACCATTCAAAGCGGCCACATTCGCGCTCGACGGCAATCTGCGCCAGGCGCGCCAGCAACGCCTTGCCGAAGCCCTTGCCGCGCTGCGACTGGCGCACATATAAATCTTCCAGGTACAGGCCCTTGCGGGTCAGGAAGGTGGAAAAATTGTGGAAGAACAGGGCGAAGCAGACCACTTCGCCATCGGCTTCGCCGATGATCGCTTCGCAGGCAGGACGCGCGCCGAACAGCCCTTCGTGCAGCAGCGCCTCGGTGGCGACGACCTGGTGTTCGAGTTTTTCGAACACGGCCAGTTCGACGATCATGGCACGGATATGGGCCACGTCGGCAGGGGTGGCGGGGCGGATGGCAAACGTCATGGAACCTCGAGTAAATTGTTCTGATTGATGGCAGGCGCTTTCGGCGCGCGGAGGGCCCAGGCAACACTGGCCAGGCACAGCGTCATGCCGGCCCATTCGAGCGCGCCGGGGCGGTAGTGTTCCAGCTTGATCGACAGCAGCACCGAAATGACCGGGGTCACGACGGTGATGTACACGGCTTTTTGCGGGCCGATGCGGTCGATCAGCGTGAAGTAGGCATAGAAGGCAATCACCGAGCCGAAGATGGCGAGATAGACCAGGCCGGCCAGGTAGCTGGGCGCCGTGGGCAGGACAAATGACTGGCCGGACAGCAGCGTCCAGGCGCTCACCATCAACGTGCCCCAGAGCATTGACCAGGCCATCGTCAGCGGCAAATTCGATGCTTCTTCCTTGACTTTACCCACCACCACGCTGCCGGCCGAACTGGCAAAGGAGGCCAGGGTGGCGAGCAGCACGCCAATCAGGAAATGGCCGCTGCCGCCGGCCTTGAGTTCCGCCACGGCGCCGCTGAGCGCGTGATAAAACATCAGCAGCACGCCGGCCACCGCCGCCGTGCCGGCGCTCCAGGTGCGTGCCGGGATCGGCTTGCCGAAGCCGATGCGCGCGCAGATGGGCGTAAAAAACACCATCAGCGCGAACATCACGGCGACCAGGGCCGAGACCACGAAACGTTCCGCGTTATACGTGCAGACGTAGGACAGGCCGAAGGTCAGAAAGCCTTGCAAAATCATCCAGCGCTGGGCGCGCCAGGGCAGGCGCAGGCGGTCGCCGCGCACCAGGCAAATGGCGAACAGCGTGACGGCCGCGAGGGCAAACCGGTAGGCCACCGAGACCGATGGCGGCACCTGGCCCAGCTGCAGCGTGATGGCCCAGAATGTGGAGCCCCAGATCAGGGACGCAATGACGAAGAGGAGGGAAGAAGGCATCGCAAAAGTATACGTGCTTTCGCGTGCCTTTGTTGATTAGCGGAATGGTTATTTTGCGGTGCGATTCCTGACGTGTGCTATGGGTCCCCGCCTTCGCGGGGATGACGTTAGTGGCTGACGCGCGTCGTGATGCCGTTCGACAGCAGGCGCACGCGTTCACCGGGGCGAAATAGTTCATCGGCCTGTTGCGTGATGGCGCGCAATTCGCCGCTGTCGAGCTTGACGGTGATCTCATAGCCCGGCTTGCGGTTGGCGTTGGCTTCGACCCGGTTGCCGATGAGGCCGCCGGCGACTGCCCCGACGATGGCCATCGCGGCCGAGCCGTTGCCGCTGCCGGCGGTGGAGCCGCCCAGGCCGCCCAGTGCCGCGCCGGCCATGGTGCCGGTGCCAGAATCCGGGTTGATGATGGCCACGTCACGGACCGATTCTACGATGCCCATGCGCACGGTTTGTTCGCCCTGGGCCTGATAGTAGGTGTATTCGCGGCCGGAATTGGGCGGACTCGCACACCCGGCCAGCGCCGCGCCGAACAGCGCTGCATAAACGATTTTCATGGCTTCTCCTTGAGTTTAATAGGCCACACGCAAGCGACGATACAGAAAACTGAGCACAAACAGCGGGCCGATCAGCAGGAAGCGCAGGTCGTCGAAAAACGACGGCTTCTTGCCTTCGATCTGGTGGCCGACGAACTGGCCGATCCAGGCGAGCACAAAAATCGCGATCGATACCGGCAGCACCGTGTAGCGCGGCATGGCGGCCAGCAGCACCAGCATGAGCACCGTCATGGCCAGCATGCCGAACGCGAACGGGCGCGATAGCTTGAAGTAGTACCACAGTGCAGCAGCGCTGACGGCCAGCGCAGCAATCGGGTGCACCGACCACACCAGCCCGAGCAGGCTGAACACGATTACCGGGACACACACGAAATGGATCAGCTCGTTGGTGTGGTTGCGATGGCTTTCGCCGTACTGGTCAAGCAGGGTATCGATGGTGCGCGGCGCTGCGAACGGGGTCATGGCGTCTCCTGTTGGTCTTGTGTGCGTTGCGCCATGATTTTACACCGGCTGGCGCAAGGCAAGCGGCGCGCGTGTGGTGCTGATCGTACGCTCCCAGCTGCTATGATGAGCGCCGCCATGGATCCTATTTTGCCCACCCGCCACACCGGCCTTGCGCCCGTCATCGATACGCGCACCCGCATTTTGATTCTGGGCAGTTTCCCCGGCGCAGCGTCACTGGCGGCGGCCCAGTATTACGCCCATCCGCGCAATTTACTGTGGCCGATCCTGTCGCAGTTGACGGGTGAAGACCTGGCCGGCATGCCGTATGCCGAGCGCTTGCCGCGCTTGCTGTCGCACGGCGTTGGCCTCTGGGATGTCCTGGGTGCGTGTGAGCGGGAAGGCAGCCTCGACTCGGCCATCCGCGCGCCGGCCGCGAATGATTTCGCGCGATTGCATCAGCTGTGTCCCTTGCTTGAAACCGTGGGCTTCAATGGTCAGACGTCGGGTAAGTTCGCCCCGCAGTTTGAAGAGGCGGGATACCGGACGCTGGTGCTGCCGTCGACATCGCCGGCGTATGCGTCGATGACGTTCGCGCACAAGCTGCAGGCATGGCAGCAGCTTTTGGATTAAATCAGGGGCACGTTCCAGCCCGCTTCACGCTGGTGCCGGACCGTCAGCACCAGGATGGCGTCATATTCGACTTCAAAACTGTACAGCGTGACATAGCCGGTCTTGCCTTGGGAAATGACCAGTTCGCGCAAGCCGTCTTCTACTTGGCGGCCAATGAAGGGATGGCGGGCGAGGATGGCGACGGCTTCGTCGATCAGGTCGAGCGCCTCCAGGGCATCCCGTCCACTGGTGGCAATAAAATCGCTGATGCGTTCCAGGTCCCCAAGCGCCTGGCCCGCATAGCTTATTCGCGCCATGGCTTCATGCCGGGGCGGGTGGCGGCCGGATCGGCCAGTCGCGCCCGCAGATAGGCGCGCACTTCATTTGCATCGTGGCCTGATCCGCTTTGCAGCATGGCCACCCGCGCTGCCTGCGCCTGGGCGACGAATTGCGTGCGCTGCTCGACCGCATCGGCTGCTTGCCGGATGGCGCCGACCATGAAGGCGTGGGTGCTGATGCCGAGTTCTTCCGCGGCGGTCGACGCCCGCAGCTTGAGCTCGTCTGGCAGTTTGAGTGAAGTCGTTGACATGATCGGTTCGTCTGAAATGAAAAGGTAACACTAGGGTAGCACCTTTTCGTAAGGTCTTTCAAGCGTCATGGCGACGCGTGCTAGCATGAAACCTTGGCAATCATCGCGAGAACACAATGGACAATATCGACTTGGAACAACTGCAGGGCATCGTCAACGACATCGTGGAACTGGAGGCGGACAACGCCAGCGAAGATGCAATCGACGAGCGCTGTGCCGAACTGGCGGACTTCGTCCAGCCACGCGTGTTCCGCCGGGCACCTGACGACACCTTCCAAATGGACCAGGATGCCGTCGACAAGCTCGCCGGCACCAACTACGCGTCCAGCGCGGAAGACGACATCGTCACGATCATCATCGACACCGGTGACGACAACACCATCGAAATCCAGGTCCCGAACTTCCACATCGGCGACGATTCGGTTTAAAACAACACGGGATTTGTGCATTGCAGCAAACCTGTGCTACACTGCGTTCGCTGGTGAGGGATTACTTCTTCGCCGCTCCCTCAAGCCGATTGCTGGCCACCAGGTGTAATGGTAGCTGCGCACGCAGGGATTGTTTCTCCAGTTACGTTGTTCGGATTACACATCGGATGCACCACGCAGATAGCATGGGCGTCCCGCACCTCTCACCACGCAGATCGCATGGGAGCGGCAGCGATGACATCATTGGCGGTACATTGAAACGAAGCCCTTAAGTGGGCTTTTTTTTCGTCCAGCGCTTTGTCAATGCAGCGCGCCCGATCATTGCGCCGTACAGCACAGGTGCCTCTGCGCGCTGGCGCCGTGCAGCCTGTTGCGCCGCGCCCAGTGCCGCCTCGAATGCGGCACTGCCTTGCGTGCACTGCACGCCCGTGAAGACGCCCAGGTCTTCGGCGATCCGAAACCCTTCGCCCAGGCTGCTGGCGTTGCGACGGCCGCCATGGCCGCGCGCGGCACTACGCAGTACCTGGCGCGACGTCGAACAGCTGCCGCCCCGGGTCCTCAGCATTCGACGGCCACGATGTCTACTGACGACTTCCTGCTTACTCAAACGCCAATTAGCGCCAGACTTTTCAAAAAAATATCGGTAAAAAATAATATTATCTTGAATAATCACATCTTTATATTCTGCCAGGAACGAGAAAGAATGGTTATTTTCTTTCTTCCATGCAGCCCCCAATCCACCCAAGTTAAGGCGTTCAGTAGTTTTTCTGAGTAATGGACTTATGCGGTTTCTGCCGCTGTGGGTCAGTTTTCGGTCGGCGTCAACACAGGTCGACACCCGCACCAAGCTGGTCGACCGGACTGGCGCCACGATGGAAGAAGTCGTCTCCAGCATTCGCCGCGTGTCCGACATCATGGGCGAAAATATGACGGCCACGCAGGAACAATCGGGCGGCATCGAGCAGGTCAATCAAGCTATTGACCACATGGATGAGGCGACGCAGCGCAATGCGGCACTGGTCGAAGAATCGGTGGCGGCGTTGGGCAAGCCCGCGGCGCGGGTCAAACCGGCGGGGGAGGCAGTGGCCCTGTGACGCCGGCGCCTGTGAAGCCAGCACGTGGCAAGTCCGTGGCCGCACATGCGCCCAACCGCGAGCCGAGTGCAGCTGTGGCGGCAAGTGAGGAATGGGAAGAGTTTTAATCGTCGAAATGCCGAATAAGCGAATAGATGCCTTATTAACAACTCTGCTATCCGGTCATAAATTTACTTAGGAGAAACATATGATAATCCTGGCCTGGATTATGGGCATCATCTTCGTTGTCGGCCTGTTGACGATCACTGACGTCCTCCAGCTGATTGCTCGACGCCGACTTAGCGAAGGCGTTCGCCTTGCGGCTGACCAGCCATCGCGAAGCATTCCGCGTTGAGCGACGCTTTTGCGCGCACTCCGCGCAGCCTGGTCAATTGTGCCGAAAATCGAGAGCGACGTGCAATGTCAGCATTTTTCATCCGTAATGTGTTTGTCGACCACTTCTTGTTTGCTTAAACGCCAGTGATCGCCAACTTGCTCAAAGAAATATCGATGAGTAACGACGTTTTCCTGGATCACGGGATCTTTGTATTCTGCCAGGAACGAGAAAGCATGCTCCCCTTCTTTCTTCCACGCTGATCCTCCCATGAATGCGTACGCTTCCCGGGTGATGACGCGGCCGCCGGGCGTGATTAACCCAACGCCATTTGCGCAGCTGGAGTCCGGCGCAAGCAAAAGGGGCTCATTACCGGCCCAGCCAATTTTCCGCGCGATTTCCTCGTTGCGCAGCGCCCCGTGACTTAAGGCACCAATGGTGTCCGCGACGTTATTCTCGGCACCTGCCACCATTTTTTTCAAAGCCGGATCTTTGATTTTGGCAATATCGAGCCGCAGCCTGATTTTTTCGAAATGTGTGCCACCATTCGCAGCCACGGAAACGCTGCTAGATACGACTATTCCAAGGACGAGTAGTAAGCGGAGAATATTTTCCATAAAAATCCATTATCAATTAACTCCGGTATCGCTGAGATTGTTAACCATCAGAGCCCGGATAAATTACGCGATGGTCCCAGCCGATGCCACGCTGTGCTGAGCCAGAGAATTACGTACCCGTCAGTAAATAAATGTGGCGAAAGGGCTTGATCCAATCCTCCAGTTGCGATATAGGGCGCAACTGATGTTTGACCGAGGCAAGGTAAAGATGACAAGTATCGCTGGATTCCTTGATCGCTCCCGCGTTTCGGCAAAGTCCCGATAAATGGCCTGCGCAGTACTACATTGCAGTACACGCACTGTCGGGGGGCGGTTACCAGACTTGACACGATGCCGCATGTCATCAAGTGTTCATCGTTCATGCCTAAGCTGATGACTCGCAGGACTTCAGTTTTCGTCAGTTCCCGATAACCGACCTGGACCAATCAAATGCCTATTTTCGATTCTGCCTTCGCACGCACGAAGGTACACGCATGAGCCGCCGCGACTTCCTCCGCACACTTGGTAAGACGGGCGCCGCCAGCGCCGTACTTGCAACCTTCCCACCGTCGATTCAAAAGGCGCTGGCCCTTCCCGCCAACCAGCGTACCCGCAGCCTGCAGGATGTCGAGCATATTGTCGTGCTGACGCAGGAGAACCGCAGTTTCGACCATTACTTTGGCACACTGGAAGGGGTGCGAGGATTCGGCGATCCGTTCCCGATCCCGGTGATGGACCGGCAAAATCTCTTCAATCGCAAGTCGGTATTCGTGCAGCGCGCTGTCGGTGGGGCGCCGGTGCCCGGCCGGCCCAGCTGGCCCCAGGGCCGCGCCATCGCGCCGTTCCGGCTCAACACGGTGCAGGATTTCCCGGTCATACGCGTGGCCGGCACCCCGCATTCCTGGCTCGATGCCCAGCTGGCGTGGGACCACGGACGCATGAACGACTGGTGCACGGTCAAGCAGAACCACGCGATGGGTTATTACGCCGAGGCCGACATTCCGTTCCAGTTCGCGCTCGCGCGCGCCTTCACGATCTGCGACCACTACCACTGCGCGACGCAGACTGGCACCAACACCAACCGCCTGTTCCTGTTCAGCGGTCACAACGACCCCCTGGCCGCTGCCGGCGGCCCGTCGATTGACAACAGTCGCGACGACTTCAATCCGGACATGTCCACCGACTACTTGTGGACCACCTATCCGGAACGCCTGGAAGCGGCGGGCATCAGCTGGCAGGTCTACCAGAACATGGCAGACAACTTCACCGATAACTCGCTGGCGGGATTCCGCTCTTTCCGCAACGCGTGGTATGGCCGGGCGCCCTTTTCGCAAGCCCTGCGTAATCGCGGCACCAGCACGCGTGACCTCGACCTGCTCAAGGCCGACGTGCTGGCCAACCGCCTGCCGCAGGTGAGCTGGGTCGTCGCGACCGCCGAAGGTTCGGAACACCCCGGTCCGTCGAGTCCCGCTTCCGGCGCCGACTACATCGCGCGCGTGCTCGACGCCCTGACCGCCAATCCTGACAGCTGGAGCAAGACGGTCCTGCTCATCAATTTTGACGAAAACGACGGCTTCTTCGACCACATGCCGCCGCCATCGGTGCCGGCCTACACGACCTACGGCAGCGATCCGGCGCAGTCTGCGCTCGCCGGTGCATCGACGGTCGATACCAGCGGCGAGTACCATCACGTACTCAACGGCGCCGATGCGCGCACGCACCATCGTCCCTACGGGCTTGGACCGCGTGTTCCGATGTATATCATCTCGCCCTGGACCAAGGGCGGCTGGGTGAACTCGCAGGTATTCGACCACACATCGGTGGTGCGTTTTATCGAGGCGCGTTTTGGCGTGCGCGAACCGCTCATCAGCCCATGGCGCCGCGCGGTGAGCGGCAACCTGTTGTCCTGTTTCGACTTCGCGAACCCGAACGACAACGGGTTCACGCAGCTGCTGCCGGCAACGGCTGCGCGCCGCGCGATGGCGCTGGGCCTGCCAAATACCAAGGTACCCGCGCCGCCGGACACGCTGAGCGCACCGGTCCAGGCGTCCGGCGTGCGTCCGGCACGCGCGCTGCCGTACGAACTCCAGGTGCAGGCACAGGTGCCGGCCGGGGGCGGCCTGGTGGAGCTGAGTTTCGACAATCTGGGCGAAGCCGGGGCAGTGTTTCATGTGTACGACCGGCTGGCGCTGGACCAGATCCCGCGCCGCTATACCGTCGAACCCGGGAAGCAGCTGAAAGGCCGCTGGAACACCGCCTCGGCCTACGATCTTTGGGTGCTGGGACCGAACGGCTTCCATCGTCACATCGTCGGGGACGTGCGCAGTACAGGCAACGCAGCATGGCCCGAGATGCGCCTGCGCGCCGAGCGCACGGCAGGCGAGCTGCTGATCGAACTGGCGAACAATGGCGCGCAGCCATGCACCTTCCAGCTCAGCGCCAACAAGTACTACGCGGGCGGTCCCATCGAAGTGCGCGTCGTCGCCGGCGCGAAGAGCACTGTCCGGCTGCCGCTGGCATCGAGTTCCAACTGGTACGACTACAGCCTGCGCGTGGCTGGCGTTCCCGGCTGGCTGCGCCGCTTTGCCGGCCACCTGGAAAACGGCTTGCCATCGATCAGCGATCCTGCGATGCGCGGGGCGGCACAACTCGACCAGTACCGCGTCATTTAATCCTTACAGGGAGCTTTTTATGAAGTGTCGATTTCTCGTTGCCGCGGCCTTGTTCGCCGTGGCGTGTAGTGGCAAGGCGAATGTCATCTACGGCCAGAACCTCATTGTCAACGGCGATGCCGAAGCAGGCGTGAGCGGCTGGACCGGCTACCCGGATTACAGCATGGTGCAGTCGGTGGACTATGGCAGCAACTGGGTGCTTCCCACCCAGCCTGGGCCGGTCGATCGCGGCAATAAAATGTTTGCCGGCCTCGGGCAGTATGCGGTCGGTTATCAGAGCCTGGACTTGAACAAGCCGATGACGCCGAACATTTCCTATAGCCTGAGCGGGTGGCTCGGTGGCTGGACCGACCAGGGCGATAACGCACTGTTCTATGTGCAGTTTCTCGATGAGTCCAACAATGAGATCGGCAGCGCCGCGATCGGTCCCGTGACCCCGGACGACCGGAACAACCAAACCGGCTTGTACTATCGGGAATCCGGCGGATTCATGCCTGACGGCACCCGCACGCTGTCGTTCTGGCTGTCGATGGAGCGTCTCGTCTCGAGCGACAACGATGGCTATGCAGATAACCTGTCCTTCATCCTGAGCGAGCGTGCCAGCGAGGTGCCGGAGCCGGGCATGGCGTCGGTGTTCATGCTGGGCTTTGGCATGCTGGGCTGGGCTCGCCGCCGCCGGACGCCCGGGCGCATGCGCTAACCGCGGTCATACAACGTTGACCGGCACGGAAACGTATCGCCTGTGGTCAGCGCTGTCGGGGGCAGGTCCGGCAAACTGCCATCGTGGAACTTTGTAAACCATTAAAGGTTCCAAACTGTCGAGTCGCCGGATCAGACCCTCAAGCCCGCGACTCGGCTTCAGTCCCGGAAATCAGGGGAGGCGCAAGCCAACGAAGCAAGCTTCATCCAATAGCGCCGCGCCAGTTGACCTTCGTCGAAGGTCGTGCGTTCAAAAACGCCACCATTCGATTCGATGACTTTCCAAGATCCGACATTTGCGTCCTTGCAGGTGACAAGGAGGCGAGAAAGTCCGATTTTTCTTGCTTCTGGCATCGCGAGGGCCAGCATTTTTGTCGCATAACCCTTGCGCCTTTCGCTTGGGCAGATGCCGTAGCCAATGTGGCCACCAGTCTCGATGAGGTTCGGATGGTTGATGTGGTGGCGAATTTGGATGGCACCGAACAGTTTCGATGATTCGGTATCAGCCAGAAGAAACAAGTGTGCGGGCACGCTTGCCGGATCCGATGCGGTCGGTTCGCGCTGGACGATCGAAAGGAATTCGTCGAAGTCTTTTCCCGTAAAAAGCTTGCCCGGAGACGTGGGCGATTCGACCTGACGCCACCGATGAACCATGTCTTCGTAGGCAGCGCGATGTTTTTCGTTTGGAAATTCGAGGATGAGCATAAGGAAAATTACCGAAAATTGATGCAATTCGCTGACCTGAAGAATAACTGCTTGTGGCATGGGTTGTGTAAAAACGCAAAGCAGGGTTGTCTTTGAAAAAGCCACCGATAGCCGCGACCGGCCGGAACTGGCCCAACGCAGACATCCACGCTTTGTCAGTGACCGCCTTCGCCACGGATTGCCGCTAAAACCTTCGTTTGCGCGTATGCGGCGTAAAAGCAGCTACATGCTCAGCGACTTCAAATTTGACGGTATGCAACCAAAGTGAGATGCCGGTCACAAATGGCAGTACGAAACCACCGAGAATGATGACAGCGGGCGGCGCGTAGATAAAACTGGCGAAAGAAAAAGACAGGGAAAGTGATGCGACGAGGCACAGAATACCCAAGGTCGAAGTGCGCATGCGCAAACCAGTGTTGCAATGGGGGCAATCGTGCTTCATTCCGCGAATATTTATCAGGGCCCGATAGGTTGGTATGGCGTTGGAGTGACAAGCTGGGCAGTGATACATCTATTTTCCTTAAAATGATGGATACGCGGAACTTCTGCTTCTGGACGCAAGGACTGCTGCTGGCCGATATCGATCCTTCGTCAGGCATAGCATGTTGCTAATGCGAAAAACACTCTGATGACCGCGACCCGCTGATTTCGACCCAAACCGGACGTACGCTTATCGATTCGTTTTGTAAGTGCCGATATCCGCCATGCCGTGTCGCGGGTTCAAACCAATAGCCCGAAATTAATCTGGCGTAAAATCAGATTTACTGACTTGCAAATAACGAAGGACATCTCTTATTTTTGCGCCGAGCGGACCTTCAATCAAATATGGAATTTCCCAAGACCTCTGGCCTTTCTTGACGATTCCTATGCATACAATTCCTCTCCCGCCGTTGAAAGTGTCAATTTTTTCGATCTCGGACCACGAGATAAACCATTTTTCAGTCTTGAGACCATAGTTGTCAACTACTAATGTCGGCCCCCGATACCATGGCCAGAGTGGGATCCTCGAAAGAAGATCGTAAGTCATTATGCAATTCAAGTACGCGATAATTCCGCCAAATACGATATGGCCCTTGCCCCCACCGTCGCGAAACACAAAAAAGACAAACCATGCCATTATCGAAATAAATGGGATCATAACGGCGTAAAAGCCCACGCCAGCCTTGAATTCTCGACGCTCATTTGGATTCGACAGGGTATGCCTTTTCAGTGACTTACCGATTCCGTGTTCCATTGATTCACTTTTTATGTACGCTTCAGCACAATGTTCTCTTTCGACGAGTTCACCAGGGCTAGTTTTCAAAATCAATTCAGAAAGCTCAACGTCTGGTTCTGGCCGAACTCGGCCGTTTGCACCAGCATAACATGTTGCCAAAACGAAAAGTTGGCTTGCTCGCTCCGATGCGGCGCAGTACCGCACGGGCCGGCAAGTCTTCCGGCAAGCGGCAGCGCCACACCATTCCCAGCTTTTCCAGTCCCAGCAATACCCACCAGCCTGGATCCCATTCGCCGGTGTGCAGGCCCAGTTTGGCCGAGCCGGGAAACGCGTGGTGGTTGTTGTGCCACGACTCACCCATGGTCAGCAGCGACGCGAACCTGACATTGTGTCCCTGTACCGCGGCGCCATCGACGACATGGTGCATGCCGCCATGGTTGTGGGCGAAATGGCCGATCAGCCAGTGGCCGGTTATGGCCGCCGTGATACGGGCACACACGCCCCACATGACGAACGCCCACCCGCCGGTTAGATACAGCAGCACGGCGAGCGGCAATTGGTGCAGCATCCAGGTGCGTTCGAGCCAGCCATAAAAGCGGTCGGCGGCAATGTCCTCCCGCAGCGCGAGCTACGGCGGCCGATCATTTGTCTTGACGCAGCCGCCTGTCAAGCACGGCACGCGACTTGTATGGACTTGTTGCAATTTTGCTTCTGGCAGCATCGACTGCTTGGACATGCATGAGCGCAATGGCACAATGTTTATAACCAAACATCACTCGTCGCTTTGGGCCAGTGTCCACATCCATACACGGTGTCATCCAGGGCGACCAACGCCGCCGCGCAAATCGACATTCAATGTTCAGTTCGTGTCGGGCGGTGGGCACTGCCCCCGGCCTGCGCAACCTGCGAATGCCGCCACCGACCTTGCCGCAAACCTGACTGACTGAATAGCCGACATGCCAATACTGGAACGCGCCACCATCATTCCCAATTGCACCCCCGAAGAGGTTTTCGCGTTTTGCCTTGATGGCGCAAACTTCCCCAAGATATTTCCGGAGCCGGTTCGGCCGGTTGGCAGTGTCAACATTGCCGACCTGCGCATTGAACAAGGACGCGAATTCCAGTTCTGGCACTGGATGTTCTGGTGCATTCCAGCCAAGTGGCGGGTGCGCATTGCGGAGGTCAAACCGAATGCGTACTTCATCGACGAGATGCTCAACGGACCGATGAAGTCGTTTCGCCACCAGCACATTGTCAGCGCAGTGTCGAACGGTACCCTGTACACCGATCGCGTCACCTATCGTGCCATTGGCGGACGGCTTGCCGAGTTGCTGCTCGTCGACCGCTACATGGCGCGCATTTTCGACGCCCGCCATCGGAATATGCTGATCTTGCTGAAGAAGGGACAGTGATGCGTCGCATCGTCAGCATGAACTTGTTGCAATATCGCTGCTGGTGGCGTCGACTGCTTGGTCATGCATGAGCGCAATGGCACAATGTTTATAAGCAAACATCACTGGTCGACAGGGCCGCAATGACGCACGCAGCAGAATCCAGGTACGACGCGCCCGGCGACGGCAAGGTCGTTCTCAATCAGCACCAGCTCAAAACGCTGCGCAAACAACTGGGCCTGAGCCAGGACGGATTGGCGCAGCTGTGCATGGCCAGCAAACTGTGTGTCTCGATCGCCTCCATCAAGCGCGCCGAGACCGGCAAATCCGTGCTGTACCGTACCGCCAGCCATTTGGCGCGCATCTATCGAACCGGACTCGATGAACTGCTGCTGGCACCGCTGGCAGCGCAGCCTGGTCACGCCGCTGCGCTGCCCGCCGATGTCGAGCAGCGCAGCGTGCTGGCACTGCAACTGGTGCTCGATGGCACCCTGACGCCGGAACAGACAGGCGCCGTGCGCGCCACATTCGAACAGTTCGGCGGCGTCGCGCAAGGCGACGACAGCGCCATCTTCGGCATGCCGCGCGCCTACGGCAGCGACGCCGTGCGCTGCCTGCAGTGCGCGCTGCACGTGGCCGACAGATTGCAAGGCGAACCTGCCGCGCTGGTGGTGCGCCCGCGCCAATGGCCGCAAACGGCAGAAGACGACGCTGTCAGCCCGCGCGGATTGTTGCCGCGCGGGCGCAGTGGCGCAGCGCCCGTGCCGGTGTACGTCGAACGCACCCTCGGCGCCGAACTGGGCGAGCGCTTCGTGTTCGAACCGACCGGCTACGCGGGCGATGTATGGCGCGTCAGCCACGAGCGCCATGGTTTGCGCACGGCGACCTATCC
Organism: Massilia sp. S19_KUP03_FR1; assembly: GCF_036688685.1. Classification (NCBI taxonomy): domain Bacteria; kingdom Pseudomonadati; phylum Pseudomonadota; class Betaproteobacteria; order Burkholderiales; family Oxalobacteraceae; genus Massilia; species Massilia sp. S19_KUP03_FR1. Next base: position 31,366 of record NZ_JAQQPS010000011.1, read on the forward strand.
GCTGATCGGGCGCATGGTCGAAGTACAGCAGTTCAAGGCCACGCTGGAAACCACGCTGGCCTACCAATATGGCCACATCCTGTACCTGCGCGGCGTGGCCGGCATCGGCAAGAGCCGGCTGTTGCAGGAGTTCATCGAGATCGCGCGCCAGAATGCCGTCGTCGCGCATGTGGCGATGGTGCTCGACTTCGGCGTGCGCGGCGACGCCACGCCTCTCGGGCAACTGGTGCGCAGCCTGCTGGGCCTGCCCGACGGCCCGTTGCAGGAAGCCCAATTGAGCGAGCAGGTCGCCGCATGCCGGCTGCCGATGGACGCGTGCATGCACCTGCGCGCCATTCTCGGCATGCCCCAGCCGTTTGAGGCCGCCACCGTGTTCGGCGCGATGGCGCACGCGGCGCGCGCGGCGGCGCAGATCGACGCCGTGCGCGAACTCATTTTGCGCTGCGCCGTCGAACGCCCCCAGTTGATCGTGCTGGAAGATATCCACTGGTCATCCCCGGAACTGATCGCGCTGCTGGTCGCGCTGATGCCGGACGTGCAGGATGCCCCGGTGATCTGGCTGCTCTCTTCGCGCTTCGAGAACGACCCGCTCGAACACACCCTGCGCCCGTACCTGAACGGCTTGCCAGTGACGATGCTCGATCTGTGCACCTTGCGCGCGCAGGATGCGCTGCAGATGGCGCGCCATGCCATCGACGCCGATCCGCAATTCCATGCGCTATGCGTCGCGCGCGCGCAAGGCAATCCGCTGTTTCTCACCCAGCTGCTGCTGGCCGGCCCCAGCGCCGCCTTGCCCGGCACGCTGAAAAATCTGGTGCAGGCCAAGCTCGATCTGCTCGCGCCCGAGCAGCGCCGCGGCGTGCGCGTGGCGGCGGCCATCGGCCAGTATTTTTCGCTGTCGTTCTTGCGCGCCGTGCTGCAGGCGCCCGAGCACACGGTGTTTGACTGCGTGCGCCAGTTCATCGTGCGCCCGCTGGACCGCGACAATTACGCCTTCGTGCACGACCTGGTCATGCAGGGCATATACGAGGCGATCCCGCCGGGCCAGCGCGATGAGATCCACGTGGCGCTGGCCGCCAGCTACGCCAGCATCGACCCTCAGCTGCAGGCTCGCCACCTGTACAAGGCGCACCACCCGGATGCGGCGGCGGCCCTGCTGGCCGCCATCGACGCGCAGATGGCGGCGCACCAGTACGCGCAGGCGCTCGACCTGCTCGAGCTGGTCCAGCGCATTGCCGACCAGCCGGTCGATGCGTACCGCGTGCAGCTGGCCAGCGGGCGCTGCCACGCCAAGATGGGCCAGACCCAGCGCGCCAAAGCGGCTTTCAGCGCAGCGCTGGACCTGGCACAAGGCCAGCAGCAACGCGTGGCCGCCGTGATCGGCCTGGCGACGGCGCTCAATGTGCTGGAAGACCTGGTGGCCGAAGAGGCGCTGATCGACGACGCCCTCGCGGCCGCGCGCGCGGCCGGCGTCGACGATGGCCTGGCCGAGCTGTACTACCTGAAAGGGAATATCTATTTCCCGGCCGGAAATTTCACCCGCGCGCGCCAGTTGCACGAACTGTCGCAGCGTCATGCGCAGCAGCCGGATACGGCCGCGCGCGCGCTGTCGGGCATCGGCGACTCGTACTATGCGCAGGGCCGCATCGTCACGGCGCACGGTTATTTTCGCGACTGCCTGGCCCTGTGCGAAGCGCACGGCCTGGCCGATATCGAAGCGTCGAACCGCTTCATGCTGGGCACCGCGCGCATCTACCTGAACGAAACCGAGGGCGCGCTGACCGATGCGCTGGCGTCGGCCGAACTGGGGCGCAAGGTGGGCAACCGGCGCGCCGAAATCGTTTCGCGCCTGACGGCCGGCTGGGCGCTGCTGTCGCTCGGGCGCGTGGCGCAGGCGCGCCAGCAGGTGGAGCTGGGACTGGCGACCACTGGCGCCATCGGCGCCAGTCGCTTCGAACCCTTCCTCAACGAGAGCATGGTGCGCGTGCTGCTGCTGGAAGGGCAGGGCGACGCCGCGTACGCGCTGGCGCTGGCCAGCTGGGACGCGGTCGAGCGTAACAAGCTGCACAAATTCATCGGGCCGTGGGTGCTGTCGACGCTGGCGCTGGTCGAACCCGACGCAGCAGCCGGCGTGGCCCGCCTCGCGCAGGCGCAGGCCCTGCTCGACCAGGGCTGCGTGGCCCACAATGCCTATCGATATTATGTGAACGCGATCGAAAGCGGCTTGCTGCATGGCCGGGTGGACACCGTGCTGGCGCTGGCCGACCGCTTTGCCGCCAGCGTTGCGCTGGAGGCCAGTCCATGGGCGACGCACCACATTGCGCTGGCGCGTGCCGGCGCCATGTGGCTCACTGAGCCAACTGCCGCTCCCGCCCTGCGCACAATGGTCGCGCAGGGCGAGGCGCTGGGCCTGGCCTGGGTCATGCCGCTGTGGCGTGCGCGCCTGGCGTCGCTGCTGGCGTTGTCGTAGCGCGCAGCGCCGGCAGCATCCAGGCGGCGATCCGCTGCGACTGGTCGATGCACTGTTCCTGCAGTCCCGCGCCGCGCGTCCAGCCGCCGCCGAACAGCAGCGCGCATTCCGGCTTTACGCCCAGGCCGAGGTGGGCCGACACTGCCTTGTTGCAGTGGTCGATGCTGACCTGGGCGGCCAGGCACGCGGCATCGAGGACGTTGTGCTTGAAGACGGCCCAGGCCTTGTTCGAATACCTGGCGTGCACCGCTTCGACCGGCGCCCGGTAGCCCGACTGCGGCAGTTCGCCACGCAGCTGGCGCTGGGTGGCGCGCGGCAGGGCGGCATACATGGACGGGTCGACGCGCCCGGTGTCGCGCACCCGGTCCAGCATGGCGTATTCGGGAATTTCGTCGAGCGACTTGACCATCGAAATGAGGAACAGCGGCAGGCCGGCACGCGAGTACTGCGGGTTGACCGGGTCGTTCTGGTGCAGGTTCTCGACATAACTCATGCGGTATGGAAAGCTGGTGTCGGTGGCGGGGCGCTGCAGCACATTGTAGGTGCGCCACAGGGCCTGGTCGGCCGGCAGCTTGCCGGTCCAGGTGTGGCACACGCCGTAGCCGCGCGTGTAGCGCACCTGGTGCAGCACGGCATGGATCTTCTGGCGCCAGCCGCCCATGTTGTCGTCGAAATGCAGCAGCTTGAGGGTGTCGTCGGCGTGGGTGGCCAGCATGCACAGGTCGTACGCTGTCGGCGCCAGGTGGGGGCCGGACAGCGTAACGCGGCCCGCTTCCACCTGCACCTGCACCGGGGCTTCGCAGTGGATGGCGAAGCTGACCTGATCGCCGCTGTGCGCCACCAGCCAGGTGCCCAGCGCTTCGAGCCACTTCTGGGCGCCGTGCTCAAAGTAGCGCCGGTCCGCCGGGGCGGCGTTGCTCCCGCCTTCCTGCAGGAGGTAATACTCGAAGGGTGAGGACAGCGGCAAGGTGCCCGGGCCGCGCTCGTCGGTAAAATACATGGCGGCGATGCGCGGATAGTAGATCGCGTCGCGCACCGTGGCCAGGCGTTTGCCCAGCTGCGGATCCTGCCAGTCGATGGCAATTTTCAGCTGCATCGCGGCCTTGCCCAGCATGGCCGACGGCTGCGCGACACAGGCGTTGAAAAAATTCGCCACCGTGTATTCCGCCTTGATGGTCGGCAGCAGGTTGATCGCGCTGCGGTGTACCACCTCGATCAGGGGCGCCAGCAGGTGCGCGTCGGCATTGGCCAGCGCGAAGCGGGGATTGCTGACGCCGTCGCGCAGCGCGCCATCGTCGGTCAGCGCCAGCGTGCCGGCGGCGTTGAAGTAACTGGTGGTGTCCTGCAGCGGCTTCATGTGCACCAGGTAGCCGATGTCTTCCATGATGGCTTTCAGTTTGACGTAGGTGGTCAGGTTGACGTCGTTCACGCCCAGATCGGCCCAGCGCAGGTAGGCGTGCGGCTGGCCGCTGCCGTCGATGTAGTCGCCCAGGTCGACGACGACGGTGTCGGCGTTCCCACCGAGGACGGACTTGCGTTCGAACAGGTCGATCTGCAAGGGGCGGTCGCCGGGGCGCGCCTGTTTCATCAGCGCGTAGGCAGTGGCGAGGCCGGAAATGCCGCCACCGACGATGGCCAGCCGCAGGGATTCGGTTTGTGTGTGCATCGGCGTGCTTTCAATGATTGTCTGTGAAACCATTTTAGGTGCGCCGCCTTGCGCGAAACCGGGCGCTTGGTGACTGATACTGTACTGATACTGTCGAATCAGCGAAACCGTACCCCGCCTTCGCGGCTGCGCAAACTGCGCAAATGCGCCAGCTTGGCGGAATACAAATCGCGCGTCGCGCCGCGCGTGCTGGTCTCGGACGCCAGCGCCAGTTGCGTGCGCGCGTGCTCGCTCTCGCCCAGTCGCAGGTACGCCAGCGCCAGCCAGAAGTGGAATTCGTCGTAGTAGGGCATGCGTTTCACTTCGCGTGCAAACAGCGCCCTGGCCTCGGCATAATCGCCCTGTTCGTAGGCTTTCACGCCGCGCTGGAAAAAATAAAACGGCGGCGTCGGTTCGATCGCGGCCAGCCGTTGCACTAGCGCTTGCGCCTCGGCGTGTTTGCCCAGGCTGGTCAGCACCGGTTCGAGGTTGCGCAGCACAACCAGGTTTTCCGGCTCGCGCACCAGCGCCGCGCGGTACACCGCTTCTGCCCGCGCCAGGTCGCCATGGCGCTGGTAGATCACCGCCAGCGTGTTGTACGCGGCAAGCACCGAAGGCCGTTTCAGTAGCGCGGCGCGGGCCCACCAGTAGGCGTCGTCGATGCGGTTGTCCACCAGCGCCTCGGCAGCGCGATTGTTGAGGAACATGGCGGCGACCTCGTCCTCGTGGACCGGCACCGCGGGGAAGGCGGCGGCGTCCTGTTGCGGCACGAAGTCGACCACCGTCATGGCCGCGCTGGACGCGATGCCCACGCGCTCGCCGGGCGGCGGGCCCAGGGCCAGGTTAATGTGCGCGCTGACCAGGTACAAGCCGTTGGCGCGGCTCCAGCTGTCGTCCACGGCCACGCTTTGCAGGCGCACCGACAAACCCAGTTCGCGCGCAAACGCGGCCGTCATGACCACCAGCGACAGGCAATTGCCGGCGCGCGCATCGAAGGTCTGCGCAGCCGTGCGGGTGCTGCTGGCATCGTACTGGATTTGCAACGCGCCCTTGCGGTACAGGGCATCGACCAGGCCTTGGACCGCGCCTTTCTGGCGCAGCGCGCTGGCAAAGGCCGGCGTGCGTAAATAGGCGCGCATGGACGGGGAAAGGGTGAACAGATCGTCGGCATCGACGGGGCCGGACGGCGGCCGGAAAGCCGCGTCGGCAAACAGTGGCGCCGGCGGCGGCGCCTGGTGCGGCGCCATGCTGGCGCAGCCGGGCAAGAAAATGAGCGATATCAGGAACAACAACGACCAGGTTTTCATGCATCCTCCGCAGCGTTACTGCAAGGAGTATCGTCCTCGGCCGATGCCGTGTAAAGCGCGTTCCGAAACTAGGCGGACTGGTGGAACATGTCGTGCAACTGGTCGAGCAGGTCGGTGGTTTCGTCTTCCTGCAGCGCGAGATAGGCGCAGGCGCGTTCTCCGCCCTTGCCCCACTCGTGCGAGCTGGCGTTGCCGCGGTACTGGTCGATGGCGCGGTTGGCCAGCAGCGACAGCGCGACCAGCGAACGCACCGCGTCCGGCGTGGCGTCGTCGTCGATCACGCTGTAATCGTGGTGGTGCAAAATCGCCCACGCCACGTCGCTCGACAAGCCCCAGCTGCGCGCCAGCAGCGACCCGATGGCCGCGTGGTTGGTCGCATGCCGTTCATCTTCTATGTCCGTGAACGGACGCACCGGCTCGAGGCAGGCGGCGTCGAAGGTCGCGGCGTAGTCGGGAAAGCGGGCCGTCAGCAGCGCCATGCCGGTGTCGCAGAACAGGCCGAAAGTGTGCGCCACGTCCGGGGTGCCGATGCGCAGGCGGCGCGCCAGGAACACCATCGCCACGGCGCGGCGCGACGAGGTTTCCCAGAAATCGGCCAGGGCCGCGCCCTCGGCCGGGATGGACTGGCGCGCCAGCAGCCCGGTCATCAGGGACGCCACCTGGTTCACACCGAGGAAACTGATGGCCTGGTTCACCGATTTCGACTGGCGTGCGCCGCCAAACAGCGCCGAATTGGCCAGTTTCAGCAGCGCGCCCGACATGCCGGCGTCGCTGGCGACGATCTGGCCAATCGCCATCGGCGACGGCTCCGCGGCAGTCAGCTCGCGCTGCATGTCCGCCAGCAGGCTGGGCCGTGGCGGAATGCGGATCGAACGCAGCAATTCATCGACCTGACTCTGCGTGGAAACGGCAGGAACAGGTGTGCTGGTACGCTCGAGGACGGCGGCTGGGGACATGGATCGCTAATTAGTTGCTGTTCGAAAAATCGAACGGGATTGTTACTATAAACCACCCTGTCACTGTTGCCCAGCGGCATTTTATGCCTGATGGCCGATGTGGGGCGGATCGGACAGAACAGCGGGTCACACGCCTGGCTTTAGAATGCATGCATGACTGAAAAACAACTCGCCGGCATCGACTGGCATGCCGATGCGCACCAGGTGGCGCGCCAGCTGATTGGCGCGACGCTGCTGTTGGACGGGGTCGGCGGGCGCATCGTCGAAACCGAAGCCTATGACCGCGCCGATCCGGCCTCGCACAGTTTTGCCGGTCCCACCGAGCGCAATCTGGCCATGTTCGGACCGCCCGCGCACGCCTACGTTTACCTGTCGCACGGCATCCACTGGTGCCTCAATTTTGTCTGCCGCGAGGCCGGGCACGGCGCCGGGGTACTGATCCGCGCGCTCGAGCCGGTAAGCGGCATCGAGCGGATGATGCTGCGCCGCGGAAGCGCGGATCTGCGCAAGCTGTGTTCCGGTCCCGGCAAGCTGGCGCAGGCGCTGGCAGTGACGCGCGCGCTGAACGGGGCGGCGCTGGCGGCTGCGCCATTTGTGTTGCTGGCGCCAGCCGGGGCGGTGGACGTGGTGACGGGAGCGCGCATCGGCATTTCGAAAGCGGTCGAGATGCCGTGGCGGTTCGGGCTGGCCGGCTCGCCCTGGGTGAGCCGGCCGTTTCGCTGAACGTCTATCGGCTGCGCAGCAGCTTGCGCAGCCAGTCGTCGACCAGTGCGGTGGCCGGATAGCTGGCGCTGCCCAGCGAGGTGTTCAAATCCATATGGCCGCGCAAGCCGGAGCCGCCCACGCTTTTCACATCGACCTGGGTGCCGGCCTGCGCGAGCGCGCCAGCCAGGCCCTCGGCCTGCACCTTGCCGTCGGCACGGTCGACGTGCAGCAGCAGGAAGGCTGGCGCATTCGGCGCCGCCGCCTGCAGTGTCGGCGACAGGGCGCGCTGGCGCAGCGGATCGGTGCCGAACGCCTCTGCATACGTGCGCCGCATCAGGGGGCCGGCGGCGTCGACCTGGCGCGCGACATCGTAGGCCGCGCCATCGAGCGCAATCACGCCGCGCAGGTCCGCCAGCGTCAGGCCGGCCGCCGCCAGGTAGCGCGGATCGGTGCCGACCAGCGCCACCAGGTGCGCTCCGGCGCTATGGCCCATCAGGACGATGCGGGCCGGATCGATGCCCATCGGCGCGGCATGGTCCTTCAGCCAGGACAGGGACGAGGCCACGTCGGCGGCCTGCTGTTCGACGCTGGCGCCCGGCACCAGCCGGTAATTGATGGAGGCGAAGGCGTAGCCGGCGTCCGTAAAATGCGCGACCTTGTCGGCACCGGTGGCGCTGGTCTTGTCGCCGCGCTTCCAGCCGCCGCCGTGGACGAACACGATCAGGGGCGCGGGCGTGCTTGCGGCCGGCCGCCAGAAGTCGAGCGTTTGCAGGGGGGCGGCGCCGTATGCATGGTCGGCCGCGGCGCCCGCCGGCAGGCAGGCGAACAGCAGAGCGGGCAGCATGAATTGTCGAAGAATGGCACGCATCGCGGCGCTTTCATGAAGGTGGAAAATGCCAAGTCTAGCCCAGCTTACAGGCTGTGCACGCCGGTATGGTGCAGCTCCCGGCGCGTCAGCGCCGCCCAGGCCAGCACGTACCCAAGCGCCAGCGCCGCAAAGCCGGCATGCGCGGCGCTGGCCGGCAGGCGCGCGCAGCACAGGCCGAGCAGCGGCACGATCTGCTGCGCATGCACACCCAGGAAATGCGCCGGGCGCAGGTCGCCGCGGCGCTGCCAGCCCACCAGCGGCAGTCCCGGCCCGGGCGGTGCGCGCCGGCCACCGAGCATAAAGCCGCTCAGCGTGGCCAGCACCCACGTCATGAACAGGCCCGTCACCGCGCCCAGCACGGCGACCGAAGACAGCCAGTCGGGGTTGACGCGCACGATCACCCAGCCCAGCCAGGCTTGTGATGCGGTCAAACCGATGGCGCCGAGCGCCATCGCGACCGTCAGGGCCGAATGCAGTGCGTCGCTGGTGTTGTAGTGGGACGGTTCGGCGCGGCTTGCCTGCACGGCGATGTAGATCGCCTCGAATGCCGACGTGGCCATGACCAGCGCCGCGATGCGCCACAAGGTAGCCGGCGCGGCGTCGCGCGCGGCCAGCATCAGGACCGCGGTGGTGAAGGCAAACAGCGCCAGCGCCGCCAGGAATTTGAGCGGTTTGGTCCACACGCCGACGCCGCGGATCGTGCGCGGGTCGCGCCGCGCCTGGCGCCACGCGGGCACCATGCACAGCAACAGAAGGAGGCCGAACAGCGTCAGGGCGAGCGGTGGACCGGCGGGCAGGGGCATGGCGATACTCCGTAAAGGGACAGGAGCGTGCATCGTACGTGCTTGCTGGCGAACGATCCATACGCTAAAGTCTGGAATATCTTTGCCATCGTCCGGAAAACCTGTGGATGCCTTGTCCGACGTTCTGTCCCTGCTGAAACCTGCCAGCTATATGTTCCGTGGCATCGATGCCGGCGGCGATTGGGGCATCCGCTTCGCCGAACACCGCGGCATCAACTGCTACGCGGTTCTGTCAGGCCAGGTCTGGCTCACGTTGGAGGGCGTGCAAGGTGGGTCAAGTGTGCTGCTCGAAGCGGGCGACTGCGTGCTGCTGCCACGCGGGCACGCCTCGCGCCTGACCAGTGCGCCGGGCGCAGCAAGCGCGGACGCCTGCGACGTCTTCCCCACCGTCGAAGAAGGCGGGGTGGTGAAGATCAATGGTGGCGGCGAGGTGTTTGGCCTGGGCGGCTATTTCGCCTTCGAGGGCCCGCATGCAGACATCCTGCTCGGTGTGCTGCCGCCGCTGGTGCACATCCGCCAGGAGACCGACCGCGCCGCCTTGCGCAGCTCGATCGAACGCATCATGCAGGAGTTGCGCGTGCCCCAGCCGGGCGGCTTCCTGATCGCCCGGCACCTGATTCACCTGATGCTGTTGCAGGCCCTGCGCCTGTTCCTGGCGCAGGGCCCCGCTGCCGGTGTCGGCTGGATTTACGCGCTCGGCGACAAGCAGGTCGGCGCGGCGCTGAACGCGCTGCACGGCGACCCGGCGCGCAAGTGGACCCTTGCGGCCCTGGCCGACATCGCCGCCATGTCGCGCTCCACCTTCGCGCTGCGTTTCAGGGAACGGGTGGGCGAAGCGCCGATCGATTACCTCACGCGCTGGCGCATGCTGCTGGCGGCGGACCGCTTGCGCTCCTCGCGCGATGCCATTGGCGTGATCGCGCCGGCGCTCGGTTACGCGTCGGAGAGCGCGTTCAGCACGGCGTTCAAGCGCGTCATGGGGTGCGCACCGCGCGACTATGCGCGCGCGCTCGCCAGCTAAGCTACCTTGCGCCGTGCCGGCGTGTGTTCCAGCGCCGACTTGGTGCCGCGCATCCCGCTGCCCGGTGCACGCCGCTCGGTTGGCGCTACGGCCTGTGCCGGCGCCTCGCCGTCGATCTGGAAAATTGCTACCGCCTGCGCCAGGTTCACGGTCTGGTCATGCAGGCTTTGCGCCGCGGCGGCGGCCTCTTCGACCAGGGCCGCATTTTGCTGCGTCATGTCGTCCATCTGGCCGACCGCCCGATTGACTTCGGCGATGCCCTCGGCCTGCTCGGTGCTGGCCAGGCTGATGCGCGCAATGATGTCGTTCACCTGCTGCACCGACGCGACGATGGTGCCCATGCTGCTGCCCGCATCGTTGACCGACGCGCTGCCGCCGTCGATGATCTGCACCGACGCGGCAATGAGCGCCTTGATTTCCCTGGCCGCTGCCGCCGAGCGCTGCGCCAGCGTGCGCACTTCCGACGCCACCACTGCGAAGCCGCGTCCCTGTTCGCCCGCGCGCGCCGCTTCCACCGCCGCGTTCAGGGCCAGGATATTGGTCTGGAACGAGATGCCGTCGATGACGCCGATGATCTCGACGATCTGGCGCGAACTGGCGCGGATCGATTCCATTGTCGTTACCGCGCGGTCGACCGCCTGGCCGCCCTGTGCGGCCAGGCCGGCGGCACTGGCGGCCAGTTCCGTTGCCAGGCGCGCGTTATTGGCGTTGTCTTTTACCGCCAGGGTCAGCGTCTGCATGGTGCTCGCGGTTTGCTGGAGCGAGGCGGCCTGCAGCTCGGTGCGGCTGGACAAATCCAGGTTGCCGCTGGCGATTTCGTGCGAGGCGGTGTCGATCGAGTGGACCGCCGTCATGATGGCGCGCAGCGAGGTGGTCAGGTTGGCGATGGTCTGGTCGAGCGCGCGCGAGGTGTCGGCGATTTCGTCGCGACCATTGCTGGCTGCGCCGCCATGCAGTCGCCCGCTCGACAGCTCTGTCACCACATCGGCAATCGCGCGGATATCCCCCAGCATGGCGCGCCGCACGAACATGGTTACCGCCAGCGACAACGCAATCGACAGCAACACCAGCGCGGCCATGCTCATTACCAGCATGCGGAACTCGGCGCGGGTGGCGGCGTAGGCGTTTTCGCTGAGCGTTTTTTCCAGTTTCGCCAGCGCCGCCAGCTGGGTATTCAAAACGCCGAAATCCTTTTCGGCCTTCTGCATGGAGTTGGTGGCAATCGACTGGTCGACCTGCGCCATTTCGATGGTCTCGCCGACCGCTTTGCGGTAAGCCGCCAGCGCGGCCGTGGAGGCGTCGACCAGCTTGCGCTCGTCCGGATCGGAGACGCTGGCCAGCTGCGCCAATTGGGTGCCGATGGCGGCGTGCTTCTGCTGGATTTCCTTGATCAGCGCGGTCAACCTGGCTTGCGCAAAACTGCCATTCACCCACGCCAGCAACTGGTAGATGTTGGCGTGCGCATGCTTGGCGTCGCCGGCCACGTCGGCCGCGCTTTTCAGGCGCGCTGCGCGCACCTGCACCATGTTTTCCAGTGATGCATTCTGGCGCACCATGCCGTAATAGGCTGCCCCCGACATCAGCATCAGCAACACCAGCACCAGTCCCGGCGCCAGCAGCAATTTGGGCCCCATTCGCAATTTCTTCAGCATGGTCGACTCCATAAAAAAATGGCCGCAGCAAGCGGCCGAGGATGCTTCCTCAAGGATTATTTCTTGTACAAACCCGCTTCCAGCACCACACCGTCGACCAGCAAAATGTAGGTCGTTTTCGGTTCAATCTTGCCGGTTGTCGGGTTTTTGTATTGGTAGTCGACCCAGCCCTTGCCCTTGGCGGCGGCCATTTCGATGATCTCGCGACGGTATTTTTTACCGTTCGCATCGGGCACATCGGTCAGATCTTTGCCGACAATGGAGGGGTTGAACGGGTGCGCCAGCACGATGCCGGTCTTAACGTCGCGCATGTCGACATACAGCGATCCCTGGACGAAATCGGGGTCCTTGGCATTAATGCGCTTCATCATTTCATCCTTGCCCTTGGCCTTGACCAGCGCGGCGCCGCGCTCGGCCATGGCGATGGCGTCTTTCTCGGTCGGTTCATTGGCAGCAGCGCCGGCCGACGCAAGGGCCAGGCACAGGGTAGCGACAAACAATTTCATGACAGCTCCTTAGTAGTGCGTTAGGTGAAAGTTTCCTGAGTGCATTGCGTAATGTACGCGGCGATGCTGCCTCGCCTTTGCGCTGAAGCAAGACACCCGCGGTCGTGGTCAGCACGCAACACCGAACAGGGTTTGACCCGCGCCAACCAGACAACTCGACTTGCCGCATAGCATTCATTCCTGCCGGCAATTTTGGCCCTGTGTGTTTCCTTCCCTGTCATTTTTCAGTTCTGGAGATTGCCGTGACCCCAACGTCCAACCCGCAAGTGAAGTTCAAGCCGTACACACGCCAGACCATTGCCCTGGCGCGCCAGTGGCAGTGGATGAGCCCTGACCTGCAGGAAGCGGTGCAGGTGGTATCAACCGTGCTGCCGTTTCGCACGAATGAATATGTGATGGAGCAGCTGATCGACTGGAACAACGTACCGGACGATCCGATCTACCGCCTGACCTTCCCACATCGCGACATGCTGCCGGCGCGCGAGTACGAACAATTGCGCGACCTGGTGCTTGGTAACGCCGACAGTGAAGTCATCAAGCGTTTTGTCAAAGGCATCCGCATGCGCATGAACCCGCACCCGGCCGGCCAGATGACGCACAACGTCCCGCGCGTGAACGACGCGCCGCTCAAGGGCCTGCAGCACAAGTACAAGGAGACCGTGCTGTTTTTTCCCAGCGCCGGCCAGACCTGCCATGCGTACTGCACCTTCTGCTTCCGCTGGCCACAATTCGTCGGCATGGAAGACATGAAGTTCGATGCGCGCGAAACCACGGAACTGGTGTCCTACCTGCGCACCCATCCCGATGTCACCGACGTGCTGTTCACCGGCGGTGACCCGATGATCATGAATACCCGCTCGCTGGCCGAATTCATCGAGCCGCTGCTGGCGCCCGAACTGGCGCATATCCAGAACATCCGCATCGGCACCAAGTCGGTGGCGTACTGGCCGCAGCGGTTCGTGACGGACAAGGATGCGGATGAGCTGATGCGACTGTTCGAGAAGGTGGTCGCGGCCGGCAAAAATCTCGCCTTGATGGGGCACTACAACCATGCGGTGGAGTTGCGCAATCCGATTGCCCAGCAAGCGGTAAAACGGATTGTCGGCACCGGCGCCACCTTGCGCATGCAGGGCCCGCTGATCCGCCACATCAACGAAGACCCGAAGAGCTGGGCGGAATTGTGGACCACCGGTGTCAGGCTCGGCGCCATTCCCTACTATATGTTCGTCGAGCGCGACACCGGCCCGAGCGACTATTTCGCGCTGCCGCTGGCGCGTGCGCACGCCATCTTCCAGGAAGCGTATTCGATGGTGTCGGGCCTGTCGCGCACCGTGCGCGGGCCGTCGATGAGCGCGTTTCCCGGCAAGGTCGTCATCGATGGCGTGGTCACCATCAATGGCGAGAAGCTGTTCGCGCTGCAGTTCCTGCAAGCTAGGAATCCCGCCTGGGTGCGCAAACCCTTTTTCGCCAGGTTCGATGCGCAGGCGACCTGGCTCGACCACCTGAAGCCCGCGTTCGGGCGCAAGAAGTTTTTCTTCGAAGAGGAGGGGGACGATGCGCTGCATCATGGTCCGGCCGGTCGGGTGATTCCGATCGTGGCGGCCAGCCGGCGCGCGAGCGACGTCCAGCCCGACGCCGCGTAAGGCCATGGAGCGCACCGCGACAGATCAGGAAACGGCGCAGGCGCCGGCGCGCCTGTCCGGCGTGGCCGTCTTCTTCTACGTGTTCCTGCCCTTCGCCCTGGGCCACTACCTGTCGTCGCTGCTGCGCGCCGTGAACGCCGTGCTGGCGCCCGGCCTGGTGGCAGCGCTGGCGCTCACGCCCGGCCAACTGGGCCTGTTGACCAGCGCGTTCTTCTTTGCGTTCGCACTGGTCCAGCTGCCGGTCGGGATTGCGCTGGACCGCTATGGACCGCGCAAGGTGCAGCCGCTGCTGATGATTGTCGCTGCCATCGGCGCGCTGCTGTTCGCGCAGGGCACCAGCTTCATGCAGCTGATGGTGGCGCGGGCCATCATCGGCTTCGGGCTGGGCGGCTGCTTCATGTCGGCCGTCAAGGCGGTGTCGACCTGGATCAGTCCCGCGCGCTTGCCTTCGGTGCACGGCTACCTGATCGCCGTGGGCGGCCTGGGCGCGGCCTCGGCCACGCTACCGGTGCGCCTGGCGCTGCACTACACCGACTGGCGCGGCCTGTTTGTGGTGCTGGCCGCGCTGATCGCCTGCGTGGCTGCGCTGATCTGGCTGCTGACGCCGCGCGCGCAGCAACAGGGCGCCGCCAGGGCGCCGACCGTGCAGTCGCTGCTTGACGTTTATCGCGACCCCGCGTTCCGCAAGACGATTGCGCTGGTGCTGCTGCCGCACATGGTGTTTTTCGGCGTGCAGGGCCTGTGGATCGGGCGCTGGCTGGCCGACGTCGCGCACTACAGCGATTCGGTGGTCGCCTACCTGCTCTACCTCGGCATGGCGGCCGTGATCTTCGGCGCGATCGCGGTGGGCATGGTGACCGAGTGGGCTGGCCGGCGCGGGATCGCGCCGCTCGACGTGGCCGCTGTCGGGGTCGCGCTGTTCGTGCTGGTGCAGCTGGCGATCGTGCTCAATTACGCGCCCAGCATGCGCCTGCTGTCGGTGTTGTTCACGCTGCTGGGGACGATTACCGGCATCGAGTACGCGATCATTGCGCAGTGCCTGCCGCGCGCCTTGACGGGCCGCGCCGCCACCTGCCTGAACCTGCTGATTTTCGTCGGCGCCTTCTTCGTCCAGGCCGGCTTCGGCTGGGTGATCGGCCTGTGGCAGCCGGACGGCAATGGCCGCTTCCCTGTTCAGGCCTACCAGGTGGCGTTCGGCGTACTGGCGCTGCTGCAGGTGCCGGGGGTGGTCGCGTACTGCCTGCGCAGACGTCCGGTAGAATGTCCTCTCAATGTAGATTGCGAGGATGAATATGAAGTTGGTTCGCTACGGTAGGCCCGGCAAGGAAAAACCAGGATTGTTTGACGAATTCGGCCGCCTGCGCGACCTGTCGGGCGTGGTGGCCGACATCGATGGCAGCATGCTGTCGGACCGCGCGCTGAAGAAAATCGCGAAGATCGATTACACCACGCTGCCGCTGGTGCGCGGCAACCCGCGCATCGGCGTGCCGATTGCGAAGGTCGGAAAATTCATCGGCATCGGGATGAACTACGCCGATCATGCGGCGGAAATCGGTGCACCGATTCCGACCGAACCGCCCGTGTTCATGAAGGCGATCACCTGCCTGAACGGCCCGGACGACGCCATCATGCTGCCCAAGGGTTCCAAAAAAACCGACTGGGAAGTCGAGCTGGGCGTAGTCATCGGCACCCGCGCGCAGTACGTGTCGGAGGAAGATGCACTGAGCTTCGTGGCCGGGTATTGCGTCGTCAACGACGTCTCCGAGCGCGCGTTCCAGATGGAGATGGGCAGCCAGTGGGACAAGGGCAAAGGCTGCGACACCTTCGGCCCGGTCGGCCCGTGGCTGGTCACGCGCGATGAAGTGCTGGATGTGCAGGACCTCGATTTGTACCTGGAAGTGAACGGCAAGCGCATGCAGACAGGCAATACGTCGACCATGGTGTTCACGGTGGCGCAGATCGTCAGCTACCTGTCGCGCTTCATGACCCTGGAGCCGGGCGACATCATCTGCACCGGCACGCCGCCGGGAGTGGGGCTGGGACGCAAGCCGCAGAAATTCCTGAAGAAGGGCGATACCTTGCGGCTCGGGATTGCGGGGCTGGGGGAGCAGCAGCAGGATGTGATCGGGTATGCGGTGTAAATCGTTTACATAATTTTCATGGGTGGTATAGGTCCCGGCGCAGGCCGGGACCTATACCACCTTCGCTCAGTGACGCAAAACGCTTTACCCAACCGCCGCATCCACCGCCCCCCTCAAGCGCGACACCATCTCCTCCAAATCCGCCTCACTCGCGATAAACGGCGGCGCCAGAAGCACATGATCTCCGTTCTGCCCATCGATCGTCCCCCCCATTGGATACACCATCAAACCGCGCGCCATCGCCTCGCTCTTGAGCACCGCATGCAGCTTGCGCTCCGGCGCAAACGGCGCCTTGCTGTCGCGGTCGCGCACGAACTCCAGCGCCATGAACAGGCCGCGTCCGCGAATGTCGCCCACGTGCGGATGCGCGCCAAACGTGTCGACCAGCAGGCTGCGTAAATAGTCCCCGCGCGCACGCACTTGCGCCAACAGCCCATCGCGCGCAATCACCTGCTGCACCGCCAGTGCGGCGGCCGCTGCTACCGGATGCCCGATATAGGTATGCCCATGCAGGAATGCGCCGCTCCCCATGCGCAGGCAGTCGACGATGGCGGCCGAGGCCAGCACCGCACCGATTGGCTGGTAACCTGCGGCCAGCCCCTTGGCTACCGCGATGATGTCCGGCGCCACCCCCTCCTGCTCGATCGCGTACATGGTGCCGGTGCGCCCCATGCCGCACATGACTTCGTCGGCGATGAACAGGATGCCGTAGTGGTCGCACAGTGCGCGCACGCCGGCAAAATAGTCAGGCGTGGGCGCAATTGCGCCGCCGGTAGCGCCCACCACCGGCTCGGCGACGAAGCCGATCACGTTGTGGGCGCCGGCCGCCAGGATCGCCGTCTCCAGTTCGGCCAGCAGCGCATGGGTGTAGTCGGCGATCGATTGACTGGCCAGCCGGTCGCGGTAGGCGTAGCAGGGAGAGACGCGCGCCACGTTCATCAGCAGCGGCGCGAACGGCTTGCGGCGCCAGGCATTGCCGCCCACAGCCAGCGCGCCCAGCGTGTTGCCGTGATAACTCTGGCGCCGCGCGATGAAGATGGTGCGGTCCGGCTCGCCCTTTTCGACGACATACTGGCGCGCCAGTTTCAATGCCGTCTCCATTGCCTCCGAGCCGCCCGACACCAGGTACACGGCTTTGATGCCGGCGGGCGCGCCGGCAACGAGCGTATCGGCCAGTTGTTCGGCCACCTCGGTGGTGAAGAAGGCCGTATGCGCGTAGGCGCAGCGGTCGATCTGGCGGTGCATGGCCGCAATCACGTCGCGTTGGCCGTGGCCCAGCGACGACACCGCCGCGCCGCCGCTGGCGTCGAGATAGGCTTTACCGTTGGCGTCGATCAGGTACATGCCTTCGCCACGCACCGCGACAGGTGGCGTCTGGCGCAGGCTGCGGTGGATAATATGCGTCATGGTTCGGCTCCCTCCTGGCTGAAAATGGAGAGTCCAAGGTAAGCGTACGCATAACGGGAGCGTTTGATTTTTAGCGTAAGCTGTCCACTTAATTTTCCAGCGAGACACAAATCCAACAATGCGCGATCGACTCGGACCCCTGCAAGAGAGCGAGATGACAGAGGCGCAACGCGCCGCATCCGATGCCATCATCGCCGGCCCCCGCGGCGCCGTCTACGGCCCCTTCATCCCGCTGCTGCGCAGCCCCGAGCTGATGGAGGCGGCCCAGCGCATGGGTGAATACCTGCGCTATCGCAGCGCCATCGGGGTGCGCCTGTCGGAGCTGGCGATTCTGGTCACGGCGCGTGTATGGAACCAGCAGGTCGAGTGGGCGATCCACGCGCCGATTGCCGTGCAGGTCGGGATTCCCGCCGACGTGATTGCGGCCATTGCCCGGCGCGAGCGGCCCGCCACCATGCTGGTCGACGAAGCCGTCGTGCACGACTTTTGCGTCGAGCTGCACCGCGATAAACGCGTCTCGGACCGGGTGTATGCCGATGCGCTGGCGCTGTTCGGCGAGCACGGCGTGGTCGACCTGATGGGCATCAACGGCTATTACACTTTTCTGGCGATGGTGATGAATACGGCGCAAACGGATGTGCCGCCGTCCAGCGCTGCTGCGCTGCCCGACTGATCGTCGCCTGAGAGCCGCGCTTGTCTTGACCGGCAGGGCGCTCGTCGCACGGTGATCACGGCTACGCTGGCGCCGGTTACGCTGCTTGTGTGACAATTCGTCACGTAACCGGAGAAACCGATGAAACCATATTACGTCCTGGCCGCGGCGATTGCCGCAACTTCCGTGCTGGCGCTGGCCGCCGCGCCTGAACCACTGCCTGCGCCATGGGTCGTCACGGGCCAGAACGCCAAAAGTTTCGAAGGTGGTATCGATCAGTCCGACGGGTTCAAGGGCGCCAAATTCATTCGCAATAAAACCGGCGAGGCCGGCGTCTGGGGCTCGCTGGGGCAGTTCATCTCGGCGCAGAATTACCTGGGCCAGCGGGTGCGTTTCCGCGCGCGCGTACGCACGGAAAACGTCACCGGTTGGTCGGGACTGTGGATGCGCATCGATACGCCGGACCTCGGCCGGATCACCCTCTACAACAGCTACGACAAACCGATCAAAGGCACGACCGGTTGGCAGGAGCGCAGCGTGGTGCTGGACGTGCCGATGGATGCCACGGCCATTGCATTTGGCGTCATCGACAATGGTATCGGCCAGGTATGGATCGACCAGTTGGCGCTGGAGACCGTCGGTACCGATGTGCCGGTCGATACCATGCCGACGGCGCAGCAGAAACTGCCGGTGACGCCGTCGCTGTGAGCGCAGTCGTGCGGGACAGATTGCTGGCGCTGCTGATCCTGGCCGTGCTGGTGGCCGGTGCGTTCTGGCTGCGCCGCTTCGCCTGGCTCGGCCTGTTCGGCGCGATCATGCTGCCGCTGCTGCTGGCCGCCAGCCTGCTGCCGCTGGTGCGCGGATGGATCGGCAAATGGGCCTGCCTGCTGGCCGCCACTGCCTGCGGCACCGCGGTGGCGCTGCCGCTGTATCACGCCTGGAGCGCGGCGCTGGCGGCGGGCCGCTTGCCCGACCTCCAGTTGCTCGCTTGTGCGTTTGGCATCAGCACCGCCATCCTCGGTCTGCCGCAGTGGCAAGGACAGATCCGGCAGCGTGCCGCACAGATGGCGTCGCTGCGCCATGCCGCGCTGGCGGCCGAACTCAAAGCGCTGCAAGCCCAGGTCGAGCCGCATTTTCTGTATAACACCTTGGCCAATGCCCGCTACCTGGCGCGCAACGATCCGGAACGCGCGGCGCAGATGCTGGAACACCTGATCGCCTACCTGCACAGCGCCTTGCCGGACTTGCGCGCCGAGGCGTCGACGGTCGGGCGCGAATGCGAGCTGGCCGGCCACTATCTGGCGCTGATGCAGGTGCGCTTCGGCGCGCGCCTGCTGTACATGGTCGACTGTCCACCCGCACTGGCGCTGCTGCCGATGCCGCCGCTGCTGTTGATGACGCTGGTGGAGAACGCCGTGCAGCATGGCGTCGAGCCGCAGCCTGGCGTGGTGGCGGTGAGCGTCGAGGTTGAGCTGCTTGAGGCCGGGGTGCGCATCCGCGTCAGCGACGACGGCGCGGGCATCGGCCAGGCGGTGCTGGGCAGTGGCGTCGGCCTGCGCAACCTGCGCGAACGCCTGAAGGCCCTGTACGCTGGCCGCGCGACGTTTCAGCTGGCAGCGCGCGCTGGTGGCGGCGCGGACGCGGTCCTGGTGCTGCCGGCATGAGCGCGCCCCGTATTTTGATCGCCGACGACGAGCCGCTGCTGCGCGCCGAACTGCGCGAGGCGCTGGCCTTGCTGTGGCCAGAGGCGCAGATCGTGGCCGAAGCGGCCGATGGCATCGAAGCGCTGCGCCTCGGCCGTGCGCTGGCGCCGGACATCGCATTTCTTGACATCCGCATGCCGGGCCTGGACGGCCTGGCGCTGGCGCAGGTATTCGGCGCGGCCACGCATATCGTGTTCGTGACGGCATACCAGGAGCATGCGGTGGCGGCGTTCGAGCAGGGCGCGATCGATTACGTGGTCAAGCCGATCGGCATGGAGCGCCTGGCGCGCACCATCGCGCGCGTGCGCGAGCGGCTTGGCGCGCCACCGCCGGACCTGGGGCCGCTGATGCGCAGGCTGCAGGCGAAGGCGGCGCCGTCATGGCTGCAGGCCAGTGTGGGCTCGGCGATCCACTTCATCGACCTGGCCGATGTGGTGTATTTTTGTGCGGATGCGAAGTACACGCGGGTGGTGACGGACACCATGGAGGCGCATATCCGGCTGTCGCTCAAGGAACTGGGGGAGGCGCTCGATGGGGCGGCGTTCTGGCAGGTGCACCGCGGGTATATGGTGGCGGTGAAGCGGATTGCGTCGGCGGTGCGGGGGGTGGATGGGGCGTTGTGGGTGAATTTACGGGGGCATGCGGGAAGGGTGCCGGTGAGCCAGCGGTTTCAGTATCTGTTCAAGGGGATGTAGAGGTGCAGGCGCTTTTCCTCGCAGATCTTGCGGGGTATGGGTCCCGGCCTTCGCCGGGATGACGGTTTTAAAGCCAACGCACTTAAGACCGTCATCCCGGCGCAGGCCGGGACCCATGCCACCTCAATGCAGTGACGGCGCCATGATCAAGCCAACGCCTCCTTCGCCGCCTCTTCCGGCGTCAAGCCATCATAAAACTGGTCCGTAAACCATTCGACTTCTTCCTCGATATGGTCCTGCGCCTGCTTCTGCGTGGCGCCGCCGGCGACCAGGAAACCTTCGACCTCGATGCACCAGTGAATCAGCGCCAACGTTTCTTCGTCGAGTACTTCCTTCTTTGCCATGATGTCCTCCTAAAAGACTACGCTAAAACTTTTTTCAACCACTTGGCAATATCGTCGACCTCGTCCTGGCACAGCGAGTGCTGCATCTGGTAGGCGTGCCATTCGACCTGGTAACCCAGCGCCACCACCGCATCACGCGACGCTTCGGCGCGCACGATCGGTACCACGCCGTCCTGGTGGCCATGGGCCATGAAGATCGGCGTGGCCAGGCTTTGCGGCGTGTGTTCGGCCGCCGCTTTTGGCGCCAGCGGCAGGTAGCCGGACAGGCACAGCATGCCGGCCAGGGTTTCCGGATGGCGTAAACCAGTCTGCAGCGTCATCGCGCAGCCTTGCGAGAAGCCGGCCAGGATGATGCGCGAGGCCGGAATGCCGCGCGCTTTTTCGCGCGCGATCAGCGCTTCGATCTGCACCTGCGACGCACGCAGGCCGGCTTCGTCTTCCCGGTTGACCAGGTCGGCGCCCTTGATGTCATACCACGAGCGCATCACATAGCCGTTGTTGACCGTGACCGGCATCATGCCGGCGCTGGGAAACACGAAGCGAATGCCCGGCAAGCCGGTCAGATCGAGCTCGCGCACCAGCGGCACGAAGTCGTTGCCGTCGGCGCCCAGGCCGTGCATCCAGATGATGGCGACCGAGGGATTGGGCGCGGTCTCGATTTCGATATTTTCCAGCAGCTTGGTCATTGTGGGTCTCTTAAACTTTGGCGGGTCGCTGCGCCGACTTCGGGCGGAACGCCTTGCAGACGGCGTCGTTGGTGTCGATGTAGGGGCCACCGATCAGGTCGATGCAGTAGGGGACGGCGGCGAAGATGCCGGCCACCAGCATCGCACCGTCCGCGTCCTTCAGGCCTTCCAGCGTTTCCTTGATGGCTTTTGGCTGGCCCGGCAAATTCATGATCAGCGCGGCGTGCTCGCCAATTTCACGGATCACGGCCACCTGGCGCGACAGAATCGCGGTGGGCACGAAGCGCAGGCTGATCTGGCGCATCTGCTCGCCGAAACCGGGCATGTCGCGCGTTGAGACGGCGAGGGTCGCTTCCGGCGTGACGTCGCGCCGCGCAGGGCCGGTGCCGCCAGTGGTCAGCACAAGGTGGCACTGGCGCTCATCGACCAGTTCCAGTAGCGTGCTTTCGATGTCGTCGCGCTCATCGGGAATCAGGCGCGATTCGATGCGGAAGGGGGAAGAAATGGCCGACGCCAGCCAGGCTGACAAGGCAGGGATACCTTCGTCGGTATACACACCAGCGCTGGCGCGGTCAGAGACCGAGACCAGGCCGACTATAAGCTCACCCGCCAGCTCAACTGCGTCTTCATTTGTCGTCGTGTTCATCGGCGTCGTCCTCGATAACGTCTTCGTCGTCTTCGGATTTGGCTACCGGCTTGTTCAGGTCCTTGAGGATCTGGAAGATCTCGCGGTAGGCTTTTGGCGGCTTGTTCTCGGCCTGCTCTTTGCGTGCATTGCGGATCAGGGTGCGCAGGTGCTGCACATCGAGTTCCGGGTGTTCGGCCAGCAGCACGGTCAGGGCAGCATCGTCTGCCAGCAGTTTTTCGCGGCGGCGCTCGAGCGCGTGCAGGGCGGCGGTCTCGGACTTCGAGGCCCCTTTCCAGCTGTCGATGGTGCGCTGGATGATGGCGATTTCCGCTTCATCGAGGGTACGCATCTTCTTGCCGACGAATTGCAGCTGGCGGCGGCGGCCTTCGTGGTTGGTGATGGTCTGGCACATCAGGATCGCATCGCGCACGTCCTCCGGCATCGGGACGCGCTTGACACGGTCGCGCGCCTCCGCCACCAGCAGTGCGCCGAGCTTTTGCAGGGCGTCGCTCTCGCGCTTGGCTTCGGATTTGGACGGGCGCTCGTATTCCTGCTCGAATTCGGAGGATTGGAACCCGCAGGCTCCGCGGTTTGGATTTGGCATGATATCGATCCGACAGGCTTTGGGCCGACCGGTAAAAACAGTAAACGGCTGCTATGATACCTGTTTTACGAAGCCAGCCTAAGAAGACGCCATGAACGACAGCATGTTCACCCACACCCAGGACCAGCTCAAGCAGCTCGCGCGCGACGTGCTTGCGTTTGCGAAAGAAAAGGGCGGCAGCGATGCAGCGGTCGAATTCTCCGAAGGCGGCGGCTTGTCCGTGTCGGTCCGCAAGGGCAAAATCGAGACGATCGAACAAAACAAGGACAAGGGCATGGGCGTGACGGTGTATATCGGCCAGCGCCGCGGTAACGCCAGCACCTCCGATTTTTCCGCCGCCGCCCTGCGCGCCACGGTCGATGCGGCTTACAACATCGCCCGCTTCACGGCCGAAGACGATTGCGCCGGCCTGGCCGACCCCGCTTTGTACGAACACGATCCGCAAGACCTGCGCCTGTGCTACCCATGGGACATCACGGCGGCGGACGCCGTGGTGCTGGCCCAGCGCGCCGAAGCGGCCGCGTTCGACGTCGACCCGCGCGTGACTAACAGCGAAGGCGCCAGCGTGCACGTGCAGTCGTCCCATTTTGTCAGCGCCAATTCGCGTGGCTTCATCGGCGGCTATCCGTTTTCGCGCCACACCTTATCCGTGGCGCCCATCGCCGGCAAGGGCGCGCGCATGCAGCGCGATTACTGGTACACCTCGGCGCGCGACCCGATGCGCATGGCGCAACCCGAAGCGGTGGGCCGCTACGCCGCCGAACGCGCACTGGCGCGCCTGAACGCGCGCCAGATGAGCACCGTCACCTGCCCCGTGCTGTTCGAGGCGCCGCTCGCTGCGGGCCTGCTGGGCGCGCTGGTGCAAGCCACGTCCGGTGGCGCGCTGTATCGCAAGTCGACCTTTTTGAACGATTCGCTCGGCACCACCATCTTCCCGACCCATATCTCGGTGACGGAAGACCCGTTCGTGCTCGGCGGCGTCGGTTCGGCACCGTTCGATGAAGAAGGCGTGCGCACGGTACGCCGCGACGTGGTGCGCGATGGCGTGCTGCAAGGGTATTTCCTGTCCTCGTATTCGGCGCGCAAACTCGGCATGCAGACCACTGGCAATGCGGGCGGGTCGCACAACCTCGAGATGAAGTCGAGCGGGACCCGCCTGGCCGACGATTTTGCGGGCATGCTGCGCAAGATGGATCGCGGGCTGCTGGTTACCGAACTGATGGGCGAGGGTACCAACTACGTCACGGGCGACTATTCGCGCGGGGCGTCGGGGTTCTGGGTGGAGAACGGCGTGATTCAGTATCCGGTGGAAGAGATCACGATTGCGGGGAATATGAAGGATATGTTCCAGGCGATCGTCGGGATCGGGTCGGATGTGCTGACGCGCGGGAACAAGACGACCGGGTCGATTCTTATCGAAAAAATGGTGGTGGGCGGGAGCTGATTACACCTCACGGTTCTGCGGGCGGGTTATGGGTTCCCGCCTTCGCGGGAATGACGTGCTTATGTTAGTTGAACCAAAAACCGTCATCCCCGCGCAGGCGGGGACCCATAGCACCTCAAATTAGCCAACACAGTAAAACATGACCATCTTCTCCCAATCCGTCTTCGACGCCACCGTCATCTACAACGACAATGAACTGTTCAAAGGCCAGGGCGCCGCCCTCGGCTGGGCCGCGAAAGTGGCTGCTGAACTGGGCACCCCGGTCACCGTCGAAAAAGTCGGCACCGGCTGGATCCTGGTCGGCGCGGTCGACGGTGAGCCGCGCCGTTGGTGCATCATCGGCCAGCGCATTGCACCACTAAAAGACTAAACGGTTTATAAAAAACCCAGCGTGCGCGCGCTGGCGTTGTAGTTCGAAAGACTCGGCAGCATCGTCAACAGCCCGCTGTCCGAAATTCCCATCCATTTGCCCAGTGTCGCCGCCAGCTGGTCGACCGAGGTGGTCGGCAGCAAGCGCCCCTGGCCGACATCGTCCACGCCGCCATTGGCCACGACCGGTGCGGTGCCATATAAACTCTGGCCCTTGACCGCGCCACCCATCACGAAGTGCATGCTGCCCCAGCCGTGGTCGGCGCCGTCGTTGTTGCCGGTCATGGTGCGGCCGAAGTCCGAGGCGGTGAAGGTGGTTACGCTGTCGGCCACGCCCAGTTCCACCGTACTGGCATAAAACGCCGCCATCGCGTCGGCCACCAGCTTCATCAGTTTCGGGTGCGTGGTCGCCATGCTGTCGTGCAGGTCGAAGCCGCCCAGCGACACGAAAAACACCTGGCGCTTGGCGCCCAGCGCGGGCGCTGCGGCGATCATGCGTGCCACCATTTTCAGCTGGTCGCCCAGGCCATTCGCGGCCGGGAACGGCGTGGCCAGCGCGGTGCTGCCGGCCAGGGCGCCCGTCAATGTGGTGTTGGCGTCGATCGAGCGCTTGGCCACTCGGTTGTATTCGTTCTCCAGCAAGTGCGTGCGCGGCTGCGTGATCAGCGTGCGCAGCGCTTCGGTGGCAGCCGACGAGCCAAACAGCGGGTTTTTCAGGCCGGACAGCGGCACCGAGCCGTTGGTCGAGACCTGGTACTGCACCGCCGAGGCGCCCGACATGAAAATCGCATTGCCCGACACGTTCACGCAGGTGAAGGTGGAATTGGTATTGCCGGACTCGAAAATATCGCCGATCCGTCCGCCCCAGCCCGATTTGGCCCCTTCCGGCGCTGACGACTGCCAGGTCGATTGCTGGTCGTTGTGCGAAAACAGTTTGGCCGGCAGCTTCACCGATTTGGCATTCCACTGCGCCTTGGTGGTCGGCTGAATCAGGGTGCCGATGTTCATGATGACGCCCAGTTTGCCGCTGTCGAACAGTGGCAGGATCGGTGCCAGGCCGGGCGCCAGCGCGTACTGGTGCGCCGCGCCGGTGGAGTCGAGCGGCGCGGCTGCCAGTGGTTTGAGCAAGGTGGCGTCCAGGCTCGCGCGGGTGTGCGCGAAGGTCGGGCGCATCGCCTGGTAGGCGTTGTAGCTGGTCGCATCGTAAGGCACCACCGTGTTGGCGTAGTCGTTACCGCCGTACAGGAAAATGCAGACCATGGCTTTGTAGTCGGTCGCGCCGGCTGCGGAGGCGTCTGCCATCGCGGCCAGGTTCAGCGCCCACGGGGCGGCGGCGCCGGCGATCGACAGCGCCGAGGCGCGTTTCAGGAAGGCGCGGCGCGATGGATTGGTGTCAGGTTTGTTCATGGCGCTGCCTTATTTCTGGATGATGAACTCGGGGGCTGCCAATACCAGCACCAGGGCGGTATAGATGCGATTGAGGCGCAACACGTCAGTGCCGAAACCCATGGTGTCGAGCGCGCCCTTGAGCAGCGCGATGGTGGCGCCGGAGAGCTGGCCGTTGGCCATCACGAGATTGATTTCGTCGAGCAGGCCCTGGGAACTGTCGGACAGCGCCATCCAGGCCGCATAGGTCGGCTTGACATCGCCGGCGCCGTTCTTGACGACGCCCTGCATGTAATTCAGGTAGCCGACCACGCTCGATTCATTGGTGATGCCGAATTCCGGCGCGACCATGCCGCTGGTGGCCACGGGGCTGTTCGGCGGCACGTAGCCGGGGCGGAAAAAGTTGAAGACGCTGCTTGAGCGCAGGGGACTCTGGCCCAGCCGGTTGGACGGATCGCTGGTGTTGCCGATGGTCCAGGCATCCGCCGTCGAGGTGGCGTCGGTGGCGCGCACCCAGGACGCCAGGCGCAGGATCGGTTCGCGCTGCTTGCCGAAAGAGGCGTTGCTCAGGTTGGCCGGGTTGCGCGCCTCGTCGTCGAGCAGGACGGCCTTGATGACGGCCTTCAGGTTGCCCTTGGCGCCGCTGCCGTCGTTGTTGAAAACAGCCGTCACACGGGTGACATAAGCCGGTGACGGGTTGCTGGTGACCAGGCGCTGGATCAGCTGGCGGCTGATGTTGGGCGCCAGGCTCGCGTGCGCGAAAATCGCGTCCAGCGCCATGGTCAGGCTGTTTTCGCCTGTGGTGCCGGCCGCGATGGTCGTGCCGAGGAAGGTCTTGGTGCCGGTTTCGTGGTTCTTGGCCGTCACGATCATTGGGCGGCGCTTGAACTCCGGCACGGTGTAGACGGTGCCGGTCATGTCGTAGCCCCAGCCGGTGAACACGCGCGCCAGGCCGGTGACGTCGTCGAGCGTGTAGGTTTCCTGGGTCGCGCCGTTATTCAGTTTGGGCGTGCCGTCCAGGTTCAGCTGCACCAGGCCGATGGTGAACAGTTGCATGACTTCGCGGGCATAGTTCTCGTCGGGCATGGCGCCGGTGCTGAGGTTCTGCTTGACGCTGCCGCGGTAGGTCAGGTATTCACCCATCGGCGCGCTGGTCGACACTTGCTGCAGCAGCGTGCGGTAATTGCCGAAGGCGTTCGCTTCGAGCAGGTCGAGGTAGGCCGCGGCGGAAAATTGCACCCAGCCGGTGCTGAAACCGGACACCGACGTCACCAGGATTTCGGACAGGGCAAAGGTGATGCGCTGGCGCAGCGTGTCCGGTGAGGACAGCATCTTGCGCCAGATGACCGGGTCGGCGCCCGCTTCGCTGTATTGGTTGGCGATGGCGTCGAAGCCCTTCGCTACCAGCCAGTCCCAGCGGGTCTGGGTCGGCGCCATGGCCATCTGCTCGTCGAGCCAGGCGCTGTAGCCGATAGCCTGAACGCGTTCGATCTGCGCACGCGTGGCGCCCATCGAGGCCTGGCCCAGGAAGCGCGCGGCCAGGCTGGCTGTCGGCAGGCTGACCGGCGTCGCCGGGGCGGTAACGGGGGTGGTCGCGCCGGGCGTGGCAGCGCCGCTGTCGCCGCCACCGCCGCCGCCGCAGGCGGCCAGCAAGGCGCCCAGGCCGAGGGCGACCGGGGCCAGCGATGGCGTGCTGGCTGCGGCTGTGGGAATCTGCAGCGCGGGGGCCGCGCCAATGCTCGTTTCAAGGACTGTCATGCCGCACCCGATCAGGTTGTATGTACCAACCAGAATGCTAGAGGCGGCTTGGCTTACATGCCTAACGGCAATATGTAATCAATTGTTAAAAGCCAAGTAATGAAGCTTTGGCGCAACATAATCTTGCGCGACTGGCATGCCAGATGTCGGATGATTACGACGTAACGTGGCAAATGTGTATCAGCTGTTGCCGCATTTGCCACGTGGCGTTTATGCCAGCGTTTGCACGCCGGTGGCGAACGACGCGCGCGCAATTTTGCCGTCAACGACTTCGTACACGCACAGCATTTCCAGCGTGCCGACGCCCTCCGGAAAATTGCGCGTGATTATTTCGAGGTCGATCACCATCTTGCCCAGCACAGTGCGTGAAAGCAGGCGCGCGTGCAGGTCCGGTTCGGCGAAGCGGATCGCGTAGCGGCCCCGCAGCGCGTCGTGGCCCTGCGCCAGCAGTTCGCCATGCAGCACGAACTGCTGCGCGTCCGGCGCGTAGGTCGCCATCAGGGCGTCGAGGTCTTTCGCGTTGAAGGCATCGAGCTGCGCCTGGATGACGGCGGCAGGCGCCATCATTGCGCGCGCAACGACAGCAGTACCGGCTGCAGCACGGCCGCGCCGAGGCGTGCGCTGCGTGCGCCGTCCCAGCCGACCTGCTCGTCCGGATCGTTGGCGTTGTCCTTGAACGGCAGCTCGAGCGTCAGCGACAGGCAGCCGAAGGCGTGCGTGATGTGCGGCGAGCCCATGGTCAGCACTTCGTCCGTGTACGGCGCCGGCGGGTAGCCGTGCACGTCCTGGAAGTCGGGGCTGGCGATCTTGAAGTCGTCCATGAAGCGGCGCTGGGCTGCTGCTTGTGCGGCGCTGAAATTGGGCAGGGCTTCGCTGCCAGCCACGAATACGTACGGCAGGCCTTCATCGCCGTGCACATCCAAAAACAGGTCGCAGCCAATTTCGTGCATCTTCTGTTTGACGAGGAAAACTTCCGGGCTGCGCGCCATGGTGGGATTCAACCACTCGCGATTCAGGTTGGCGCCAGCGGCGTTGGTTCTCAGGTTGCCGCGCGCGGCGCCGTCCGGGTTCATGTTCGGTACCACGTAGAACACCGACTCTTTTAACAGCTGGCGCCCGAACGGGTGGGCCGGGTCGAGCAGGGCGTCGAGCATGCCTTCGACGAACCACTCGGCCATCGTCTCGCCCGGGTGCTGGCGCGCGATGACCCAGACTTTTTTGCTGGCGGCCGGGTCACCGATGACCAGCATATTCAGGTCGCGGCCGTCGACCGTGTTGCCCAGGTCGACCATGCGCACGCTTTCCGACATCTGCGCGCGGTCCAGCAATTCCAGGTGGCGCTCGAACGAGTACGGCTCGAAATAGGCGTAGTAGACGCTATCCATGGCCGGCGTGTGCTCGATGGTCATCACATTGCCGTCGAAGGAAGTCGGCACGCGGAACCAGTTAATGCGGTCGTAGCTGGCGCAGGCGCGGTAGTCTTCCCAGCCGGCCGGATAGGCGCTTTTTCCGGCATTGAGCAGGCGGATTGTGCACGGCTCGCCTTGCGCGCCCTGCAGGCGGAAATAAAACCACTGGGTGATGTCGGCGTGCGAGTCCTTGCGGATGTTCAGGTCGATGGCGTTGGCGCTTGTGGCGCTGACGATGTCGATGGCGCCAGCGTCGAACTGGCTGCTGATCTTGATAGACATGATGTGTCCTGGTGATGGTGGATCGACGATTATAGTCCGCCGAAACGTTCGAAGTAGGCGGCATCGGCTTGCGGCGCCGCCGGCTCTTCGGCGGTTAGCCGCGCCATGACGTGCGCTTCGGCCTGGCTGGCCACCAGCCGGTAAATGGCGCCGGCCAGCGCGTAGGCGTCCGAGCCGGGCCAGGGTGCTGGCAACAGTTCGACCGGCAGCATCGGGTCGTGCAGTTGCACCCGGCGGTAGGCGTGGATGAGCAGGGAGCGGATGGCGAACGACGCGCCTGGCGCGGGCGCGCCGTCGCGCTGCAGGATGGCCAGCAGGGGTGTAAAGGTCGCGCTGAACTGGCGGTAGCTGTCGATTTCGGGCCGCAGGTCCCAGGCCGCGTCGACCAGTTCGCGCAGCGGCCGGCTGGCGCCGCCGGGCAGCTCGGTCGCCGCGCAGATGAACACCTTGCCGGCCGCGCCGGTGCGCGCCAGGATCTCGCCCAGGCTGCCCTGGTCGGGCGCGGGATGGGCCAGCACGCCGGGCGCCAGCATCGCATAACCCTCCCATTCGAGTTCCTTGCGCAGCGCCGTGCGCACGGGGGCATCGATGCTGCCATTTGGCGCGAGCAGCAGCGTCCAGCGGCCATCCCAGTGCAGGCCGGGGGCGGCGTAGATGCGCCGGTTGGCGCGTTCCAGCCGCGGCAGCGCTTCGCCATCGATGGCGTAAAGGCTGCGCCGGCCATCGCGTTTGGCGACCAGCCAGCCTTCCTGCGCCAGGCGGAACACGCTGGTGCGCAGCAGGCGGTCGGTAACGCCGAACGGCGCCAGCAGCTCGATCAGGCTGCCCAGCCAGACGCGCCCGCCGTGCGGGGCGATTGCGTCGCCGATGACCGTCATGACGAGCGATTTTGAGCGCGGTGGTTCAGTTGCGAGGAAGGCCGCGATCCATTCAGAAGCAATTTGCATGCTGACAAGGATACGCGAAAGCGCAACATGATTCAAAAACGCGGTGTACATTCATTTTTCTGTATCGTATGATGGGCACATCAAGGGGAGACACACCATGTATGCACAACTGGTAGAAACCGGCCTGAAGAAGGTCCAGAGCATTGATGAGATGAGCGAGGAAGAGCAGGCCTTCCAGGCGCGCATTGACGCCGGCATCAAGATCGAAGCGAAGGACTGGATGCCGGATGCGTACCGCAAAACCCTGATCCGCCAGATTTCACAGCACGCCCACTCGGAAATCGTCGGCCAGCTGCCCGAGGGCAACTGGGTCACGCGCGCGCCGACGCTGAAACGCAAAGCGATCCTGCTGGCCAAGATTCAGGACGAAGCCGGCCACGGCCTGTATCTATATAGTGCCGCCGAAACGCTGGGCGTCTCGCGCGACGAATTGCTGGCCGCGCTGCATGCCGGTAAAGCCAAGTACTCGAGCATCTTCAATTACCCGACCCTGTCGTGGGCCGACATGGGTGCGATCGGCTGGCTGGTCGACGGCTCGGCCATCATCAACCAGATCCCGCTGTGCCGCTGCTCGTACGGTCCGTATGCGCGCGCCATGGTGCGCGTCTGCAAGGAAGAGTCGTTCCACGCGCGCCAGGGCTACGACATCATGATGAGCCTGGCCAAGGGCACGCCCGCGCAAAAGGCCATGGCGCAGGATGCGCTGAACCGCTGGTGGTGGCCGTCGCTGATGATGTTCGGGCCATCGGACGCCGAGTCGGTCAACAGCGCGCAGTCGTCGAAATGGCGCATCAAGCTGTTTTCCAACGACGAGCTGCGCCAGCGGATGGTCGACCAGACCGTCCCGCAGATCGACTACCTCGGCTTGACGGTGCCCGATCCCGACCTGAAGTTCAACGCCGCAAGCGGTCACTACGAATTCGGCGCGATCGACTGGAGCGAGTTCCACAACGTCCTGAAGGGCAATGGCCCGTGCAACCGCGAGCGCCTGCAAACGCGCGTGAAAGCGTGGGACGACGGCGCCTGGTTCCGCGATGCGCTGGGAGCGTATGCCGACAAGCAGGCGGCAAAAAAGGAGATCGCAGCATGAGCAAAGAGTGGCCACTATGGGAAGTTTTTATTCGCAGCCAGCACGGCCTGGCGCACAAGCACGTGGGCAGCCTGCACGCGCCCGACGCCGAAATGGCCGTCAATAACGCGCGCGACGTCTACACGCGCCGCAACGAAGGCGTGTCGATCTGGGTGGTGCGCGCGGCCGACATCGTCGCCAGCAGCCCGTCGGACAAGGGCGCGCTGTTCGAGCCGGCCAACAGCAAGGTGTATCGCCACCCGACCTTTTTTCCGATGCCTGAAGAAGTGAAGAACCTGTAATGGCGCATGCACTCGACCCCAAGCTCGAATACCTGCTGCGCCAGGGTGACAACGCACTGATCCTGTCGCAGCAGCTCTCGCAACTGTGCGGCAAGGGCCCGGCGCTGGAAGAAGACATGGCGCTGACCAACGTCGCGCTCGACCTGCTGGGCCAAACGCGTATGTGGCTGGGCTACGCGGCCGAACTGCACGGGGGCGACGAAGACACGCTGGCCTTCCTGCGCGACGCGCACGCGCTGCGCTGCTGCCTGCTGGTCGAACAACCCAACGGGAACTATGCCGACACGATGATGCGGCAGTTCTATTTCGACACCTGGCATTATTTCCTGATGCAGGGCCTGCTGGCGTCGACCGACTCACGCATCGCCGAAATCGCCGAGAAATCGATCAAGGAAGTAACCTACCACCTGCGCCGCAGCGGCGACCTGGTGGTGCGCCTGGGTGACGGTACCGCCGAGAGCCACGCCAAAATCCAGGTGGCGGCCGATGCGCTGTGGATGTTCAGCGGCGAGATGTTTTTGTATGACGCGCTTGACCGCGCGATGGTCGAAGCGGGCGTGGCCCCGGCCAGCGCGCCGTTGCGCGCCGCCTTCCTCGAACACGTGGCCGAGATTTTTGCGGAAGCCACCTTGACGATGCCCGACCCCGACGCCTGGATGCAGCGCGGCGGCAAGCAGGGCCGCCACAGCGAGCACCTCGGCTTCATCCTGGCCGAGATGCAGTTCCTGCAGCGGGCCTATCCCGGGGCGCGATGGTGACCTCATGGTAATAGTGGACGCCGCCCAGGTATGGTCCTGGCTGGGCGACGTCGCCGATCCGGAGATCCCGGTGATCTCGATCGTCGACCTGGGCATCGTGCGTGACGTGGCGGTGATGGGTGAGGCCTGCGTGGTGACCATCACGCCAACCTATTCCGGCTGCCCGGCCATGCAGGTGATCGCCGAATCGGTGACCGACGCGCTGCATGCCCATGGCATCAAAGAGGTGCGGCTGGTGAACCAGCTGTCGCCCGCGTGGACCACCGACTGGATGAGCGACGCCGGCAAGGCCGCGTTGAAGGGCTACGGGATTGCGCCGCCGATGCAGCAGACCATCGACATCAGCGGCCTGCGCAACGGGGTCAAGCGCGCCGCGTTCGTGGCGCCCGAGGTGGCCTGCCCGAACTGCGGCTCGACCCACACCCAGCTGACCAGCCAGTTCGGTTCCACGCCGTGCAAGGCGCTCTACAAATGCCTGGCTTGCCGCGAGCCGTTCGATTATTTCAAGTGCCACTGAAGGGCCACATGAGCAAATTTTATCCCTTGACGGTTGCGCAGGTAAAACAGGAAACGCGCGACGCGATCGCCGTCACCTTCGCCGTGCCCGACGCCCTGTGCGACACCTTTCGTTACCAGCAGGGCCAGCACCTGACCCTGCGTGCACAGATCGACGGCGAAGATGTGCGCCGCTCGTATTCGATCTGTTCGGCCGTGCAGGACCGGCAGCTGCGCGTGGCCATCAAGCGCACACCGGGCGGCGCTTTCTCCAGCTGGGCCAACGAGCATTTGCAGGCCGGCGCGGTGCTCGACGTGATGCCGCCCATGGGCCACTTCAACGTGGCGCTCGACGCCACTGCCGCGCGCCACTACCTCGCCTTTGCGGCCGGCAGCGGCATCACGCCGATCCTGTCCATCATCAAGACGACCTTGCTCACCGAGCCTTTGAGCCGGTTTACCCTTTTCTACGGCAACCGGGCCTCGTCCACCGTGCTGTTTCGCGAAGAGTTGTTGGAGCTGAAGGACGTCTTCATGGAACGCCTGAAGATCGCGTACGTGATGAGTCGCGAGCAGCAGGATATCGAACTGTTCAATGGCCGCATCACGGGTGAAAAATGCGCCGATTTTTTGCGCCATTGGGTGCACCTTGATGACATCGACGTCGCCTTTATCTGCGGGCCGGAAGACATGATGCATGGGGTCTCAAGCGCGCTGCAGCAGGCCGGCATGCCGAAGGAGCAGATCCGCATCGAACTGTTCGCGGCCAGCATCCCGAAGCACCAGCACAAGCCGCGCGCGCAGGTACTCGATGCGACGGCGTTGACCGAAGTGACTGTCATCATGGATGGCGCGCACGCGCGTTTTACGATGGACCGGGACAAGGAATCGATCCTGGATGCGGGGCTGCGGGCGGGGATCGACATGCGCTATTCGTGCAAGGGCGGGGTGTGTTCGACGTGCCGCTGCAAGCTTGTTGAGGGGAAGGTGGAGATGGATGTGAACTACGCGCTGGAGGACTACGAAATCGCGCGCGGGTTTGTGCTGAGTTGCCAGAGTTTTCCGGTGACGGACAAGGTGATTGTGGATTTTGATCAGGCTGAGTAAAGCGCTATCACTGAGTCCAGGTGGTATGGGTCCCGGCCTGCGCCGGGATGACGGTTTTGAGGCTGCAGGCTTTAAGACCGTCATACCGGCGAAGGCCGGGACCCATAACCCATGACCGAAGTCGCACCATCCAATCTAACGACGCAAGGAGACAACACATGCACTTCGATTCCATCCAATACCACGTCAACAACGGCGTCGCCATCCTCACCCTGAACCGCCCCGAAAAACTCAACAGCTTCACCCAGGCCATGCACCTCGAAGTGCGCGCCGCCCTGGATGCGCTGCAAGCTGACCGGAGCGTGCGCGTGCTGGTGCTCACCGGCGCTGGCCGTGGTTTTTGCGCCGGCCAGGATTTAAGCGACCGCGCGGTGGCACCGGGCGCCAAACCCGTCGACCTGGGCGACTCCGTCGAACAGTTTTACGCGCCCCTGGTCCTCACGCTGCGCAACTTGCCGATGCCCGTCATCTGCGCCGTGAATGGCGTTGCCGCCGGCGCCGGCGCCAACCTGGCGCTGGCCTGCGACATTGTGATCGCCGCCGAATCGGCCAGTTTTGTCGAAGCCTTCTGCCGCCTCGGCCTGATCCCGGACACCGGTGGCACCTGGCACTTGCCGCGCCTGATCGGTATGGCGCGCGCCACCGGGCTGGCCATGCTGGGCGAAAAACTCACTGCCGCGAAGGCCGAGCAGTGGGGCCTGATCTGGCGCTGCGTGCCGGACGCCGAGCTGATGACCGAAGCGCTGGCGATGGCCACCCACTTCGCCAGCGCGCCAACAAAAGGACTGGCCTTCACCAAGAAAGCGCTGCAGGCCAGCTACGCCAACACGCTGCCGGAACAGTTGAAACTGGAAGGCGCCATGATGCGCGAACTGGGCAACAGCCACGATTATCGCGAGGGCGTCGCCGCCTTTCTGGCCAAGCGCACCCCCAACTTCACCGGAGAATAAGATGCGCGCATCCCTGGAAAAAGGCAGCACGGTCGGCGTCATCGGCAGCGGTGCGATGGGCAGCGGCATCGCCCAGGTGGCGGCTGCTGCTGGCCACGTGGTGCGCCTGTTCGACACCCGTCCCGGCGCCGCCCAGGCCGCGATCGCCGAGATTGGCAAGGTCTATGCGCGGCTGGTGGAAAAAGGCCGGATGACAGACGCCGAGGCGCAGGCCGCCCACGCGCGCCTGGAACCGGTCGCCAACCTGCATGAAGTGAGCGACGCCGCGCTGATCGTCGAGGCGATCGTCGAGAGCCTGGAAGTCAAGCGCATGCTGTTCATCGAGCTGGAAAGCATCGTCTCGATGGAGTGCATCATGGCCACCAACACGTCGTCGATTTCGGTCACCGCCATCGGCGCGCCCTTGCGCCGCCCGGAACGCCTGGTCGGCATGCACTTCTTCAATCCGGTGCCCTTGATGGCGCTGGTCGAAGTGATCAGCGGCCTGGCTACCGATCCACTGGTGGCCGAAACCGTGTTCGCCACCGCTGCCGCCTGGGGCAAGAATCCGGTGCATGCGAAATCGACGCCCGGCTTCATCGTCAACCGCGTGGCGCGCCCGTTCTATGCCGAAGCACTGCGCCTGTTGTCCGAGCAGGCAGCCGACCCCGTCACGCTGGACGCAGTGATGCGCGACTGCGGCGGCTTTCGCATGGGGCCTTTCGAACTGATGGACCTGATCGGCCACGACGTCAATTTTTCCGTGACTCGCTCCGTGTTCGACGCCTGTTTCGGCGACCCGCGCTTCACACCGTCGGTGATGCAGCAGGAAATGGTCAACGCAGGCTTTTTGGGCCGTAAATCCGGGCGCGGTTTCTATCGCTACGGCGAAGGCGCAACCAATCCGCCGCTGCAGCAGGAAGGCGCACAGCTGCGTCCCGCATCGGTGGCGATCAGTTATCAAGCCGCCGTTTCGCGCACCAGCACTGATGCACTGGAAGCGCGTTTGACCAGCGCCGGCTACCTGGTCAAGCACAGGGAGGCGCTGCCCGGCGCCCTGCATGAAGCGCCCGGCTTTCACTGCGACGGCGCCGCCATCTACCTGACCGACGGACGCACCGCCACCGAGCGCGCCGCCGCCAACAACCACCCGAATACGGTGCTGTTCGACCTGGCCTTCGACTACGCGGGCGTCACGCGCATTGCGCTCGCGCGCGCTGACCAGTGCAGCCTGGCTGCGTACAACGCCACCGTCGGCCTGTTCCAGGCGGCCGGTTTCGCCGTCACGCGCCTGGGCGACGTCCCCGGCATGGCCGTGATGCGCACGGTCGCCATGCTGGCCAACGAAGCGGCCGACGCCGTCAACCAGGGCGTGTGCAGCGCCGAAGCGGTGGATATCGCGATGCAGAATGGTGTGAACTACCCTCGTGGGCCGCTGGCCTGGGCCGACAGCGTTGGCATCGATCAGATCGTGGCGGTGTTGTCGAACATGGCGGCAAGCTACGGCGAAGACCGCTATCGCGTGTCGCCGCTGCTGCGCCGCAAACTGGCAGCCGCCGCATTGACCCACAGCGCGGGGGCCCGCTTCCATGCCGATGTTGCGCGCTAAATCGCACGGTGCACCCGGACTGGTCGCCAAACTGAATCAGGAGTAAGCATGGTCCAACGCATGCCACAAGCGGGTGAACTCGACCCGATCGAAAGCGCGAGCCGCGACGAGCTGCAGGCGCTGCAACTGGCGCGCCTGCGCTGGTCGCTGCGCCACGCCTACGAGAACGTGGCGCATTACCGCGCCAGTTTCGACGCCGCCGGCGTCCATCCGGAAGACCTGAAATCGCTGGCCGACCTGGCCAGGTTCCCGTTCACCGACAAGAAGACGCTGCGCGACAATTATCCGTTCGGCCTGTTTGCCGTGCCGCGCGAACAGGTGGTGCGCATCCACGCCTCGTCCGGCACCACCGGCAAGGCGACGGTGGTCGGCTACACGCAGCGCGACATCGACACCTGGGCACAGGTGGTTGCGCGCTCGATCCGCGCCGCCGGTGGCCGTGCCGGCGACATGGTGCACATCGCCTACGGCTACGGCCTGTTCACGGGCGGCCTGGGCGCGCACTATGGCGCCGAGAAGCTCGGTTGCACGGTGATCCCGATGTCGGGCGGGCAGACCGAAAAGCAGGTGCAGCTGATCTGCGATTTTCAGCCGGCCATCATCATGGTCACGCCGTCGTACATGCTGAACCTGATCGAGGAATTCACGCGCCAGGGCATCGACCCGGCCAGCACGTCGCTGCAGGTCGGCATGTTCGGCGCCGAGCCGTGGAGCGGTGCCATGCGCGACGAAATTGAGTCGCGCGCTGGCATCGACGCGGTCGATATCTACGGCCTGTCCGAAGTGATGGGGCCGGGTGTGGCCAGCGAATGCATCGAGAGCAAGGATGGCCCGGTGATCTGGGAAGACCATTTTTATCCGGAGATTGTCGACCCCGACACGGGAGACGTGCTGCCGGACGGGGAGGAGGGGGAACTGGTGTTCACGTCGCTCACGAAAGAGGCGCTGCCGGTCATCCGCTACCGCACCCGCGATTTGACCAGTTTGTTGCCCCCGACCTCGCGCACGATGCGCCGCATGGGCCGCATCAACGGGCGCTCGGACGACATGCTGATCATCCGCGGCGTAAATGTGTTCCCCAGTCAGATCGAAGAACTGATTCTCAAGACGCCGGCGCTGGCGCCGCACTACCAGCTGGTGGTTGAACGCAACGGCCACCTCGATACGCTCGGCATCGTCGGTGAATTGCGCGAAACCGGCGTGGCCACCGAGACCGTCATGGCGTTGGCGCGCGACCTCGAACATCGCATCAAAACCTATGTCGGCGTGACCACGACGGTGACCTTGCTGCCGTCGTTCGGCATCGAACGCAGCCTGACCGGCAAGGCGCGCCGCGTCATCGATAAGCGGCCAAAAGCATGAAAGTCTACGAAATCAATGGCGTGCGTCCGGTCGTCCATCCCAGTGCGTATGTGCACCCGAGCGCGGTGCTGATCGGCGACGTCATCGTCGGCCCGCGCTGCTACATCGGCCCGCTGGCATCGCTGCGCGGCGACTTCGGGCGGCTCGTCATGGAAGCCGGCGCGAACCTGCAGGATACTTGCGTGATGCACGGCTTTCCCGAGGGGGATACCGTGATCGAGGTCGATGGCCACATCGGGCATGGCGCCGTGCTGCACGGCTGCCGCGTCGGCCGCAACGCCATGGTCGGCATGAATGCGGTGGTGATGGACCAGGCCGTGGTTGGCGCGGAGTCGATCGTCGCAGCCATGAGTTTTGTAAAGGCGGGCATGCTCATACCGCCGCGCAGCATGGTGATGGGGATGCCGGCGAAAGTGGTGCGCGCGCTCACCGATGCCGAGATCAGCTGGAAGAGCTTCGGGACGCAGCAGTATCACGAACTGACGGTGCGCTCGCTCGAGACAATGCGGGAAGTCGAGGCGTTGACGGAGGTGGAACCCGACCGGCCGCGGATCGTGTTCGGCGAAAACCGCCACAAACCCAAACCATAACAATCAGCTTAAAGACCGTCATTCCCGCGCGGGCGGGGACCCATAGCACCTTCGATCAGCGTTATCGCCACGCAGACGTGCCATGGGCCCCCGCCTTCGCGAGGGTTACGTAGCTAACCACGGAGATTACATGAGCAACGTCGCCACATTACAAAGCCTGATCGCCGGCCGCTGGCTCGGCCTTGAAGCCCACACGCCACTGCACAGCGCCCTCGACAGCAGCCTGATTTACCACACCCACGCCGAGAAAATCGACTTCGACGAAGCCGTCAGCTACGCCCGCAAAACCGGCGTCCCTGCCCTGATGGCGCTCGACTTCCAGCAGCGCGCCCAGCGCCTGAAAGCCATCGCGGCCTACCTGATGGAGAGGAAAGAAGCACTGTACGCCATCTCCCACCTGACCGGCGCCACGCGTCCCGACAGCTGGGTTGACATCGAAGGCGGCATTGGCACCCTGTACGCGTATGCCAGCATGGGCAGCCGCGAGCTGCCGTCGTCGAACGTGTTGCACGAAGGCCCGGCCATTGCGTTGGGCAAGCGCGGCGGCTTTGCCGGCACCCACATCCTGGTGCCGCGCGGCGGCCTGGCGGTGCACATCAATGCCTTCAACTTTCCCATCTGGGGCCTGCTCGAAAAATTCGCGCCGAGCTTTCTGGCGGCCATGCCGTGCATCGGCAAGCCGGCCACCGCCACCAGCTATCTGACCGAAGCGGTGGTGCGCATGATGCATGAATCGGGCCTGCTGCCGCACGGCGCCCTGCAACTGGTCATCGGCAGTACCGGCGACCTGCTCGACCGCCTCACCGGTTTCGACGCCGTCACCTTCACCGGGTCGGCTGACACCGCCGCCAAACTGCGCGCCAACGTCAATCTGATCCGCGCATCGGTGCCCTTTACCGCCGAAGCAGATTCCCTCAATTGCGCCATCCTGGCGCCGGACGTCACGCCCGACGATCCGGAGTTCGACCTGTTTGTGAAGGAAGTCGCGCGCGAAATGACCGGCAAATCCGGCCAGAAGTGCACGGCGATCCGGCGCATCATCGTGCCGGAAAACCAGGTCGACGCCGTGGGCCAGAAGTTGCAGGAGCGGCTGGCGAAAGTCGTGGTCGGCAACCCTGAACATGCCAGTGTGCGCATGGGTGCGCTGGCATCGATGGAACAGCACCGCGACGTGACCGAGCGCGTACGCCTGCTCGCGCGTGGCAACGACATCCTGTTTGGTGACGGGGTATTCACGCCGGTTGGCGCAGGCGCAGCCGACGGCGCCTTCTTTTCGCCCACGCTGGTGCTGTGCACGGACGCGATGGTCAACGACGCGGTGCACGACGTCGAAGCCTTCGGCCCGGTCAGCACCTTGATGACTTACCGCGACCTCGACGAAGCACTGGCACTGGCGGCGCGTGGCAAGGGCAGCCTGGTGTCGACCCTGGTCACAAAAAGTCCGGACATAGCGGCCCGCGTGGTGCCTGCCGCAGCGGCCCAGCATGGCCGCGTGCACATCCTCGAGCGCGAGGCGGCGGTCGACTCCACCGGCCACGGCGCGCCGCTGCCGCAACTGAAACACGGCGGGCCGGGCCGCGCCGGCGGCGGCGAAGAACTGGGCGGCATCCGCGCCGTAAAACATTTTCTCCAGCGCGCGGCGGTGCAGGGTTCGCCGACCATGCTCGCTGCCGTCACGGGAGAGTACGTGCGCGGGGCCGCAGTGACGGAAGGCGTGGTGCACCCGTTCCGCAAATACTTTGAAGAGCTGCAGATGGGCGACTCGCTGCTGACGCACCGCCGTACCGTCAGTGAAGCCGACATCGTCAACTTCGGCGGCATCTCGGGCGACTATTTTTACATGCACTTCGACGAGATCGCCGCGAAGGATTCGCAGTTCGGCAAGCGCATCGCGCACGGTTACTTCGTGCTGTCGGCGGCGGCGGGGCTGTTCGTGTCGCCGGCGCCGGGGCCGGTGCTGGCCAATTACGGGCTCGATAATCTGCGCTTTATCACGCCGGTGGCGATCGGCGACACGATCCGCGCGCGCCTGACCTGCAAGCGCAAGGTCGACCGCAACAGGACCGACGAGAAGGGCGTGGGGCAAGGCGTGGTGGCGTGGGATGTGCAGGTGACCAACCAGCATGACGAACTGGTGGCCAGTTATGACATTTTGACGCTGGTGCAGAAGCGGGCGTCGGTGTAATCGGGTTCTGGCGCAGCCTGAGTGTCTGCGGGTAATATGCATGTAACATAAAATTGTTAATGTGCGGCTCCCGTTCTTCATTCCAGGATCTTCCATGCTGCGCAGTCAACGTTTGCTCCCACGCCACGCCCTCATTCCTGCCGCGATCGCCCTCGTATTTACGGCTGTGGCGTGTGGCGGCGGCGACGATGCGCCTGTCGCTGCGACGCCCACGCCAGGCAGCAGCGACCCGGCCCCGGTGGTCACGGTGCCAACGGCGCCGGTCTCCACGGTGCCGGCGTTACCAAGCGGCCGCTGGCTCGCCGGCGACCTGCACACCCACACCACGCAGTCGGCCGACACCGACGTCAGCCAGACGCTCGAGAAGGTGCTGGGAAAATCCTTCACGGCGTATGGCCTGGACTGGATGGCGGTCTCGGATCACCTGCGCGTGTCCACGCGCGATGAAAAAGGCGTCACGCTGGCGGCGTCGCTGCCAGCGTCGATTGGCATCGAGCGCTATCAGATTCCGCGCCTGCAGGCATTGCAGGCGGCCGGTACCTACGCCAACAAACTGATTTTCTCGGGCGTCGAATGGGACATGCCGACCCACGACCATATCGGCATCGGCTTGTTCGAAGGCAGCGACAAACTGGTTACCAGCACCAAGGGCTTGAAGGAATTCGAATACCTGTTTACGACCCGCGATCCGGCCCTGTTCG
Organism: Massilia sp. S19_KUP03_FR1; assembly: GCF_036688685.1. Classification (NCBI taxonomy): domain Bacteria; kingdom Pseudomonadati; phylum Pseudomonadota; class Betaproteobacteria; order Burkholderiales; family Oxalobacteraceae; genus Massilia; species Massilia sp. S19_KUP03_FR1. The sequence continues at coordinate 72,504 of NZ_JAQQPS010000011.1, forward strand.
ACGCGGCCGACGTCACGGCGTGGAAAGCAAAATATGGCGCCACGCGCTACAACAGCACCGCCGACGATGCGGTCAAGGCGATCAGCTGGCTGAAGGAGAACTACCCCGACACCAGCTACGCCGTCATCAATCACCCATCCCGCAACAAGGGCAGCTACACGGTCGACGATTTCCGCCGCTTCAACGACACGGCGCCAAACATCATGTTCGCAATTGAAGGCATGGTCGGCAACCAGATGGAACCTGACCGTGGCGGTTACACCGCCGCCTACACGCCTGAAAACGCTGCGCTGCGCGTCTACGGCGGCGTTGACTACGTGGTCGCCAAGGTCGGCGGCGTCTGGGATGCCTTGCTGGGCGAGGGCCGGCGCATCTGGAACCTGACCGACTCGGATACGCACTTCAAGATCGTCGGCGCCAACAGCAGTGGCTATTTTCCAGGCGAGTACGCAAAAAACTACGTGTTCAACGGCGCCCAGGGCACACCGCTCGCCAAAGACCTGCTGGCAGGCCTGCGCTCCGGAAAAATGTTTTCGGTCTACGGCGACTTGATCCATGCGCTGGACTTCAACCTGGCCAGCAAGGATGACCGCAAGGAGATGGGTGGCGAATTGAAGGTGGCCAGTGGCGACAAGGTGACGATCACGATCCGCTTTAAGAGTCCGGCCAGGAACAACAACGAAAAGCCGGTCGACAGCGGCGTCAACGCCGACAGCCGCGTGATGGTCGATCACATCGACCTGATTGCGGGCGATGTCGGCGCCAAGGCCGCGCCGGGCAGTGCCGCCTACAGCGTGGCCACCAACGCCAGCACCCGCGTGGTCAAGCGTTTCACCAGCGCCGACTGGACCATCGACGCCAACGGCTACTACAGCGTGACCTATGAAACCACGGCCGCCAAAAACCAGTACTACCGCCTGCGCGGTACCAATCTGGGCGTGGACGTCGCCGGCCTGACCCAGGGCGGCGAACCGCTGGCCGACCAGCGCACCGGCACCACTGACAACAGCGCGCGTTTCAACGCCATCAATGAACGTAACTACGCCAGCCTGTGGTTTTATTCGAATCCGGTGTTTGTCACGCTGAAGTAAACGGGACCGGTGGCCGCCAGATAAAAATCGTTCTCGAGGCGGATGCCGAATTCGCCGGGGACGCAGATGATCGTTACGCAGGCAGTTTCGGCAAAGCTACACTACCGAACTTTAAGTCGGCAGAAAGTTCCAGAATGTCGGTTTGACGGACCTGAGCTCGAATACGCGCTCAGGTTCCGGGCCGCTGGGAATAGCTGTGATGCTGATTCGAAACAGCCGCGACAGGCAGATTTCGACCCGAAGCGAACCTCGGGTCACTCCCAATGCGATACAGTTCCAAGGTGAAGATTTCCTTGGTCAACGCTAACGATCCACTGGTGAAGTCGATGGCCAAAGGCAGAAAACTACCCTGAGTGGACATTGGCGAACAGCTCGGACGTCCAATCGGCGAACGCCCGCATCGCCGGAGAGAGAAAGCGGTGATGGGGGTAGAGCAGTGATACCCGAACAGGTACAGGCCGCCTGTCGGCCAGCACCTCGACCAATTCTCCGGTTCGCAATTGGTCCGCCACGAGAATCTCAGCCAACTGCATCAGGCCGCGTCCGTCGAGGCCCAGCTTGATGTACAGCCCAGTCTCGTTAACTGCTACCGTGCCAGGAACCTGAACAGTGACGCTATCTCCGTCCTCGACAAAATGCAGCTCACTTCCCCGCCGCGTCGTGCTGGAAAAGTAGTGAACCGCCCGATGTCGTTGCAAATCCTCCAGCCCCTTCGGCATACCCTTTTCGTCCAAATAGGACGGCGCCGCGCAGGTGACCCAGCGCAATTCCCCCAAACTGCGCGCGACCAGCGTCGAGTTATGGAGACTGCCAGTGCGGATGACGCAATCGACGCCTTCCTGGATCAAGTCTACCTGACGATCATTTACACCGATCATCAGGTAGATATCGGGGTAGCGCCGCTGGAAATGCGCCAACTGCGGCAGGATCAAGGCATGCGCAATGCCCCCCGGCATATCCACGCGCAGCCGTCCTTGCGGACGCTCGGCAGAGCCGTGCAGGCTCGATTCCGTGTCGTCTATCAGTTCGAGTATCTCGCGGCAGCGGTAGAAGTACCGCTCTCCTTCCGGTGTCAAGCTGAGGTTTCTGGTGGACCGGTTCAGCAGGCGTATCCGCAAATGCTTTTCGAGTCGTTTGATGATGCCTGTGACTGATGAGGCCGGTAAGCCCAGGGTCTCTGCTGCGCGTACAAAACTCCTGCTTTCGACCACGCGAAGAAATACCTGCATTGCTTGTACGCGATCCATTTGTTGTCCTGACAGCGATAGAGAAAGCGGCACTATATCCCAACATTGTTCGCATTTTCTGCATGATGAAAACCTCCGGACCTACTTTTTCTGCGTCGCCGCACCCGCTACAGTGCAGGTATCAAACCTACTGGAGAATCGACCATGTCCGACCAAGTCCGCCAACTGCTGGTGCCGCTAACGATGAACCAGGCAGATCCTGACGCTATGTCTCAACATATTCTCGTGCTCGGTGCCGGGGAACTCGGCCTGCCGGTGCTGCGCAGTCTTGCGCAATGCGCGAAGAAGATCGACGGTGTGAAGATCAGCGTGCTGCTGCGCGAAAGCGCCGTTGTGTCCAGTTCGCCAGGAAAGCAACAGGCTATCGCCGAGATCCGGGCTCTTGGAATCGAGATCGTCATCGGCGATCTTGTGAAGAGCTCCATCGATGAGCTCGCCGCAGTATTCGGGCAATATGACACAGTCATCTGGTGCGCGGGCTACGCGGCCGGCATCGACACGCCAATGAAATTGGCGCGGGCCGCCCTGCAGGCGCGCATCCCGAGGTACTTCCCATGGCAGTTCGGCGTCGATTTTGACGTCATCGGTCGCGGCAGTCCGCAGGACATCTTCGACGCACAGTTGGACGTGCGCGAGTTGCTGCGTGGCCAGCATCAGACTGAGTGGGTCATCATCTCGACCGGCATGTTCATGAGCTACCTGTTTGAGCCAGAATTCGGCGTCGTCGATCTGAAAGAAAACGCAGTGCACGCCCTTGGTAGCCTCGACACCGCGGTGACGCTGACGACGCCGGATGATATCGGCGCGCTGACTGCCGAGATCGTGTTCGCTCAACCCCGTATAAGCAACCAGATCGTGTATCTTGCCGGTGATACCGTGACCTATGGGGAGGTCGCCGACAAGCTGCAAGCGGCGCTTGGCCATCCCTTCCGCCGTTCGGAATGGAGCGAGGAATATTTGCTGGGCGAGTTGGCCCGCGACCCGCACAATATGATGCGCAAGTATCGTGCAGTCTTTGCTCAAGGACGAGGTGTTGCTTGGGATAAGAGTGGCACGTTCAATAGCCATCGCGCCCTTCCGGTTATGGACGTGGCATCGTGGATCAACGCGAACCTGATTTCTGCCCGCAGCGAGTAATTGTCATTCAGCGGTAAGCGGTATCCTGATCTTCGTAAACATCCAGTCACTGACGCAATGACAAACAGGACCAGAACCACCTGATCTTTGACATGGGAAGCTCGCCCCCGCTTGCCGGGGCGAGCCCCTCTATGCGACGGTTAGATGTCGTGATCTCTCTGGATGCTGAGAACGAAGACGCCGATCAGAACCAGAAGAATGCCAACGAACTTTTGAAGCGAAGCGTGCTCGTTGTAGATGGCGATACCAACCAGCGCTGTGATAACGGTACCACTGGCGGCCCAAACCGCATAAGTGACTCCCATTTCCAACTGGCGCATGGCAATCGCCATCAGCCAGACCGCAACAGCGTAGAACAATCCTGCCAGAAGCGCTGGGCCGACCTTGGTGAAACCAACGGATTGCCTGAGCGCCACCGTACCCGCGACTTCTGAAATGACACTTGCGCCCAAAACCACCCAGGCAATGACAACCGAGTTCATAGATTCCTCTTTACTTGCTCATCGACCACTTGTACCGAGTGGCGTGGGCAACCAGAAGGAGCGGTACCTGTAAAGCAGGCAGTTTAGCCCAAGCAGCAGAGGACTGGAAATTGCTGAATGAAATTAATGTGAATATCGCGGACGCGAAAGACCGATTTTGCCCGGAAATCAGGCGGTCGCTGACATAAGCCGATGGCATACCAGAGATAGCTGGCCCATGCTCGTTCAAGTAACAGTCCTGTTCCACAAGAGTAATCGTCCGGTCACTACCGTCTTGACCGAGTAGTCAATTTAAGCGACGATGGCTTCACACCGCTGGGAAGCGGCGTGTTGTTCAGGCAGGGTTGATCTGGGGGGGGGGTGCAACGGAACGTAAAACCGGGTTAAGGGGTGGTCTGTCAGATTGAAGTCATAGGCCCGACCGTAAGGTCGTCAGTAAATGCGCAAAGCGCGCCTATACTGACGCCATTTGAAGCGTTGCCTAATGTCAGGTTGAAGCGTCCCTGTCCCGTACTATCGTCTCAAGCAACTTCCGCTATCGGTCAAGGGAGGCCACAAATTTCGGATTGATAGCCGAGCGCCGCTGCAAAGTGGGCGCTCCCGACCACCAACCATAACATTGACATACGAACGGTATTACGATGACTTTCTCTCTTATCCAAAGCAACACTATCTTCACCCTGTCGCTGGCGGCACTGCTGGTCGGCTGCGGCAGCGTGCGTATGCAGTCCTTCGATCAGTTTTCCAAGCAAACAACTCAATCCACCTACCGCTCCGACCGACAAGAGTGTGCGCGCTATACCGATAGCGGGGACTATCGGCAATGTGTCAAGCGTACCGATGAAGTCTATGAACAGCTGAGGAACGAGCGCGAGAAGGCAGCGCGTCCTTGAAGGCCGAACGATGGCCAGTCCAACAAAGAGACTGCTTTAGGTCCGAACCCGGCCGTTCAGGACAGCATAGCAGGTTGCCACGTTGAAAATCCAGTGACCACTGCCACCGGCCGAAATCGTCCCGCGGGCGTTTCGATTGACCGTCCGCCTCAAGATGGATTGGGACTTTTCACGCGCCGTCGATGACTTTCCCGTGCTATTTCTTTCAGCATCCATTCCAGGTCAGCGGCATCGACATCAAGTATCTCGCTACGCCTGCGCAATACCGCGTCAAGATCCGCACGCGTAAACATCTCTGTCGCTTCATGGTCAAGCGGAGGCGTCTTGGTACTCGCATGGTGAGGGTAGCGATGACCAGTGAGCCGATGGTAAACGATGGCAGCGGCAAGCAAGGCAAGCGAATTGATACCGACCGGGAACAGCACGAAGGCATAGCCGAGCGCATGAACCGTGCTGCCTCCCAGCACCGCCGTGATCGCCACGGCACCGGATGGTGGATGCACGCACCGGAACCAAAACATCAGCAGGGTCATTACCACACGATCAAACGATAGCTACCACTATGTTAATTTCGAAAGTGACGAGAAATATTGCGTTGGTGATTTACATAACGCTTTTTTAAACATTGTGATAAACGCATTGACGGAGTCATAGCCTAAATTTCCCGCAACCGTCTGCACAGGCTGTCCCTCTGCCAATTGGCTCAAGGCGATCATCAAATGCAGCTGCTGACGCCACCTTCCAAACGTCAACCCTGTTGAATTCTCAACCAGGCGTGCTAACGACCTCTCGCTGGTAGCGAGTCGATCTGCCCACTGACGAAGCGTCGTGCGATCACCTGGATCTGCAATCAGCGTATCGGATATTCGCTTGATTTTCGGGTGGCCGGATATGGGGAAATGCAATTCTTCAATAGGCGCGTCAGATAAATGTTCGAGTAGTAGCGCAACTAACTTCTCCGTTGCGCTATCTGACGATGACGTGTGGTCTTTCGCTGCCAGATACCGGATCATTTCTCTCACCAACGGTGAAATGGCTACCGTGCAGCATCGGTCCGGCATCACGGCCACACCTGGCTCAATGAACAGAAAAAAGAGCAGGGCGTTCACCGTCGCGCGGCACCGATGGGCAGTCATGCCGGGTATCCAAACCGCATGCTGCGGCGGCACCAGCCATAACGCTTCTGCCACCTCACATGTGACGGCACCATGCAAGGACAGGATTAACTGCCCCTTTCGATGGCGGTGTGCCAGATGCTCTGCATCGTCTTTCTGTGTTTCCACCTGCAGGGCGATGGCAGACTGCTCGAACATATCCGAGTCGAAATCCTCGGGTGACCTGAGCAATAATGGGAGAGTTGGCATAATTTAGGTATTTTATGTCATTCCATCTATATTAAGCGAAGCTAATTTTCGCTAAAGTCGATGTTTCACTATTAAAGATCGACAGCATGATAACTAATAAAAAAAATTGGGCCGCCGTCGCCCTGGTTGCGGGCATACTTCTTATTGCAGTGAACTTGCGTTTACCGTTCACTAGTGTGGCGCCGGTAGCCTCCTGGATTCAGAGCGACTTTGCTCTGAGTACCAGTGCCATAGGCTTGCTGACGTCGTTACCGCTATTCGCGTTTGCTGCATTTTCCCCATTGAGCGCATCGATCGCACGCATTTTCGGACTGGAGCGAACGCTGTTCGGCGCTCTGCTCCTCATCACGGCTGGTAGCCTCATTCGATCAAGCGGACAGGTTTGGACCTTATATGCCGGGACGGTCCTGATCGGTGTCGGAATCGCGTTAGGGAATGTGCTGCTGCCAAGCCTGATAAAACGGGATTTTTCAGCCAATGTTGCATCCATGACCGCTGCGTACTCGATCGCGATGGGCCTGGCTGGCGCGATCGGCTCCGCCGTCGTGATTCATCTGACACTCAATTGGGGATGGCAAGTGTCGCTCGCGATGTTTGTGCTCGTTCCTGCGGTCGCACTTTTGGCATGGATGCCACAATTGAAGAAACATGGGACGTCTATTCAAGCTGGAGCCAGCCAAAGCACCGGCGTCCAGGTTTGGCGTAATCCCCTGGCGTGGCAAGTGTCGTTATTCATGGGCTTCAATGCAATGCCTTTTTATATTGCGATTGGTTGGCTGCCGACCATCCTGATGAACCAGGGCATATCGGCGGCACAAGCTGGATCGATGCATGGTGTGTTGCAATTAGCGACCGCTGTGCCAGGGTTGATTTTGGCAGCCGTTATACGCCGTATGAAAGACCAAACAATTGCGGCAGTGGTCGTCAGCCTGATGTCTGCGGTGTCATTTGTGGGGTTGATCTACGCGCCTTCTTTCGCCCTGTTATGGTCGATAGCGCTGGGCTTTGGATGCGGTGCCAGTATGATGCTGTGCCTGGCGTTTATCGGATTGCGTACGACGAACGCCAAGGACGCCGCTGCACTTTCAGGTATGGCGCAGTGCGTCGGCTATCTGATGGCTGCTGCCGGGCCAATGATCTTGGGTGCATTTCGCGACTGGCTTGGCGGATGGACAATGCCATTGTTGATCGCCTCTGGCATCGCCGTTCTTGGCGCGTTGATGGGAATGTTAGCTGGGCGGAACGTCCATCTAGAACTTACTTCTTGAAACAGGCAAGATTGCGTTGTCATCGGTCTTCATGCACTCGTACTTATTCCTAAGTAGCCGTTCCGAGTGGCATAGCATTTTGACAGAGCAAAACTAGCGCATCTGGCATGACCGCCCGCAATCGACCCAAAGCGGAAGTTCATCCTTTGTCACCGCACACTCGGCGTTAGCACGGCATTAAATCTGTTTTCAATTCCGACTCATAGACTTCGGCTTCGTACAGACAGGCGCCGAGCGTTGGGAAATGTGCCAGGACCATCGGACGACCCTCCGGACTAGTGAACCCTTGGTCTAGGACCACTAGGTCGCCAATCCTCGGAACTCGAACTTCGGGTGAGAGAATTCTATAGCGATCGGCAGGCAGCTCCACCAAGAGCCTGGCACGGGGGGGATCCGATACGAATTTAGCAGCCATAAGTTTGACCGTTCCTGTGTGGGTGCCTTGAATGGCTGCGTTTGGCCGAACTCGGCCGTTCAGGGCAGCATAGCAGTTTGCCACGTTGGAAATCCAGTGCCCACTGCCATAGGCCGAAATCGTCCCGCGGGCGTTTTGATTGACCGCTCGACTCAGGATGGCTTGGGAATTTTCACGCGCCGTCGATGACTTTCCCGTGCTATTTCTTGCAGCATCCATTCCAGGTCAGCGACATCGACATCAAGCATCTCGCTACGCCTGCGCAATACCGCGTCAAGATCCGCACGCGTAAACATCTCTGTCGCTTCATGGTCAAACACAGGCATCTTGGTACTCGCACGGTGCGGGTAGCGATGACCCGTGAGCCGATGGTAAACGATGGCAGCGGCAAGCAAGGCAAGCGAATTGATACCGACCGGGAACAGCACGAAGGCATAGCCGAGCGCATGAATCGTGCTGCCTCCCAGCACCGCCGTGATCGCCACGGCCCCGGATGGTGGATGCACGCACCGGAACCAAAACATCAGCAGTACTGTTAGCGCCACGGCGACTGCTGCCGCCAGGAGCGGCATTGCAATCAAGCAGGCGCAGCTGACACCAGCCACGGCGCCGATCAGATTGCCACCGATTAGTGCCCATGGTTGCGCTAGAGGACTGGCCGGTACGCCGAACAACAGCACGGCAGACGCGCCCATTGGCGCTGCCAGCAATGGCAGGGTCTCGCTTGGCCCAATGAAAAAGTAGGCAATCGCCGCAGTAAAAAGGAGGCCGATCAAAGCGCCTAAGCTGCTGCGCAATTGTTCACGTGGACGGATCTGCATCGGGGCGGGAAGGAAGTCACGATACCAGCGCGCAAAAGACGACAAAATGAAATCTTTCCTGAAAAAGTGAACAGGCGGTCGCCGTGCTACGGCGCGGGTTGGGGACATAGCAGACCGCACGCCAGCAGGCAGACCTCGCTTTACAAGCCCATCTCGGTAAGGCCAGGATGGTCATCGGGACGGCGCCCCAACGGCCAGTGATATTTGCGGTCAGACTCGGCGATGGGCATATCGTTGATGCAGGCAAAACGACGTTGCATCAGGCCGTCCTCTGCAAATTCCCAATTCTCGTTGCCATACGAGCGAAACCAGTTCCCCGCATCGTCGTGCCATTCATACGCATAGCGCACGGCAATCCGATTGCCTTCGAACGCCCACAGTTCCTTGATCAGGCGGTAGTCGAGTTCCTTGCGCCATTTGCGTTCGAGAAAAGCCTGTGCCTCCGCGCGACTGTGGACAAATTCAGTACGGTTACGCCAGCTTGTGTCGAGGGTGTATGCCAATGCCACCCGCGCGGCGTCACGGCTGTTCCAGCCGTCCTCGGCGAGCCGCACTTTTTCGATCGCGCTGGTCCGGGTGAATGGTGGAAGTGGGGGACGGGCTGATGCAGATAACGACATAAAAATCTCCTGGTAAAACACTGATATGCAGTGTGCTGGCGATGAAGCGAAAATGGACTGTGACCGGTACAAGCAATATAGCAACTTAGAGCCATAACGTCGAAGACGCATATGCGATGATATTGATAAGTAAAACGAATCGTCAGGACCGCTATGCTGTTGCGTCACATCCGCTATTTTCTTGCCGTTGCAGAGCATCGGCACTTCACCCGTGCAGCGACTGCGCTGCATGTTTCGCAACCGGCACTTTCGCAGCAAATCAAGCAGCTCGAAGCATTGCTGGGTGTCCAGCTGTTCGACAGAAGCGGAAAAAGCGTGCGCCTCACGGATGCCGGCGAGGCATGGATGGTTCACGCGAAACTCGGCCTGCAGCATATTCACGCCGGCGCCCGGGCGATTCAGGAGGTTGGCACCTTGCACCGTGGTGTGCTGCGTTGCGCTGCGCCGCCGACGCTGACGCCGTATTTGATGGGTCCGCTGATAGCCCGGTTCCATGCACTGCATCCAGAGGTCACAGTCAATTTTCTGGAAATTGCGCAAGAGGAGATTGAAGCGATGCTGACCGACGACGAACTTGACCTCGGCATCGTCTTTAGCCCGCTGCAACGCACGGACCTCGACTACACGCCGCTGTACGAAGAAAAGCTTGGCTTTGTGGCTGGCGCCAGTCATCGACTCGCCGCCCGGTCTGCCCCGTTGCCACCAGCAGCGTTCGCTGCCGAACCGCTGGTTTTGCTCAACAGGTCGTTTGCGACGCGCCAGCATATCGATGCTTACTGCGCGCGCCACGGCATCGTGGCACAGGTCGCAGTCGAAGTGAACGCGGTCGGCGCATTGCTTGAAATTGTTCGTCAAGGAACGTTGGGGACGGTACTGCCGACCCCGATATCTGCCGTCCATCAAGAACTGCGCGCCGTTCCGCTGATGCCGTCGATGCAGTCGCGCCAGGTGGTTTACGCCCGGCGCAAAGGGGCTTATCGCTCAGCGGCGAGCAATGCATTGGTAGACGTATTGAACGGCTTGATGCGGGATATTCGCCATACTCACCAGTAAGTTACTGCGTCAGTCCAAATGGATCGTCGATGCTGTGCGACGGCTCGGTGAACCACTTCGGACCGGTGGCCGTCATATAAAAATGGTCTTCCAGGCGGATACCGAATTCGCCCGGCACGCAGATCATCGGTTCATTCGAAAAGCACATGCCGACGTCGAGTGGCGTGCTGTCGTTGCCGACCAGATACGGCCACTCGTGGATATCGAGGCCGATGCCGTGGCCGGTGCGGTGCGGCAGACCGGGCAGCTTGTAGCCGGGGCCGAAACCGTCGGCCTCCAGTGCGCGGCGCGCCGCGGCATCCACGTCCGCGCAGGGCACGCCCAGCTGGGCCGCGGCGAAGGCGGCTGCCTGCGCCGCCTTCTCGCTGTTCCATACCGAGCGCTGGCGCGCGCTGATCGGGCCGTACACGTAGGTGCGCGTGATATCCGAGATGTAGTTGTGCAGCTTGCAGCCGGTGTCGATCAGCACCGTGTCGCCGGCTTTCAGCGTTTGCACATAGCTCACCCCGTGCGGATACGCCGTGGCCTCGCCAAACAGCACGATCACAAAGTAGGAGCCCGTTGCCCCGACCTTGCGGTGGGCCTGGTCGATGAAGGCTTCCACTTCGATGGTGGTGATGCCTTCACGCAGGATGCTGGCGGCGGCGATATGCACGGCCAGCGTCATGTCCTTGGCGCGCTGCATCAGCGCGAGTTCGTCGGCCGACTTGCGGCTGCGGCAGTACGCCGTGACCGCGCGCGCGTTTTCAATCCTAAAACCTGCGGCGTCAGCCAGCGGCTTGATACCGTCGACAACAAAGAACGGGGCGCTTTCGTCGATGCCGATGCGCCCACCGTCCAGGCCCATGCGCACCAGCGTGGCGACGAACAGCTGGTACGGGCTTTCGTGCTCCTGCCAGGTGTTGATGGCGCCCTCGACCACCATGAAGTCCTGGAGCGAGCCTTCTTCGAATGCCGGGGCGATGTACTCGACCGCGCCCGTGGCCGGGATGATGGCGCCCACCATGCGTTCGCTCGGATGCCATTTGGTGCCGGTGAAATACGTCAGGTTGGTGCCGGCGCCGACATAGATCGCGCCGATGCCCTGCGTGCGCATGAACGTCTGCGCGCGCGCGATGCGCTCGACATGCTCTTCTTTGCCGATGGCGACGGCGCCCGCGGTCATGTCGGATAAGGAGGCCAGGGCCTGTTCGATGGTGGTGCCGCCAATGCTCATGTGTCGTTCCTGGGTTCCCACTTGCGCGCGTAAGCGTCGTGGACGTGTCGGGTGATGTTGGCAGAGAGCCCCTTGCCCTGTTCGGCGAGGCGCTGCATTTGCTCGATGTTGTGCATGCCGGCGCGGGCGATGCCCAAAGCCGTAGAAGTGTGCTGGTAGCTGGGCATGGCAAGCTCAGTATGGGTCCCGGCTTTCGCCGGGAGTCAGCCCGACCAATGGAAGGGAAGACATTCTTACGACCGTGGTTCTGTTCAGGCCAGCTGGCCGCGCACGCGTGCAATCGCTTGTTTCACCTGGTTCGGCGCGGTGCCGCCGACGTGGTCGCGCGCGGCGACGGAGCCTTCCAGCGTCAGCACGGCAAACACGTCGTCGCCGATCAGCGGGGAGAATTCCTGCAGGCGTGCCAGCGACATCTCGGACAGGTCGCACTTCGCATCGTCGCAGGCGCGCACGGCATGCGCCACGGCTTCGTGGGCGTCGCGAAATGGCAAGCCTTTCTTGACCAGGTAATCGGCCAGATCGGTCGCCGTGGCGTAGCCCTGCAGGGCCGCAGCGCGCATATTCTCCGGCTTGACGGTGATGCCGCCGGCCATGTCGGCGAAGATGCGCAGCGTGTCGGTGACGGTGTCGATGGTGTCGAACAGCGGTTCCTTGTCTTCCTGGTTGTCCTTGTTGTAGGCCAGCGGCTGGCCTTTCATCAGGGTCAACAGGCCCATCAGGTGGCCGTAGACGCGGCCGGTTTTGCCACGCGCCAGTTCCGGCACATCCGGATTTTTCTTTTGCGGCATGATCGACGAGCCGGTGCAGAAGCGGTCGGCAATGTCGATGAAACCGATGCGCGGGCTGATCCACATCACCAGTTCTTCGCTCATACGCGACACGTGCATCATGATCAAGGCAGCTGCGGCGCTGAACTCGATGGCGAAATCGCGGTCCGAGACGGCGTCGAGCGAGTTGTGGCACACGTCGTCGAAGCCCAGCGTCTTGGCCACGCGCAGGCGATCGATCGGAAAGGTGGTGCCGGCCAGCGCTGCGGCGCCCAGCGGCAGGCGGTTCACGCGCTTGCGTGCGTCCTGCATGCGCTCGACATCGCGCCCGAACATTTCGACATAGGCCAGCATGTGGTGGCCGAAGGTGATCGGCTGGGCCACTTGCAGGTGGGTGAAGCCGGGCATGATGGTGTCGTAGTGGCGCTCGGCCAAATCCGTCAGCGCGCTGCGCAGGCCGTTCAGCAGGATGACGATGTCGTCGATCGCGGCGCGCACGTACAGGCGGATGTCGGTGGCCACCTGGTCGTTGCGCGAGCGGCCCGTGTGCAGGCGCTTGCCGGCGTCGCCCACCAGTTCGGTCAGGCGCTTTTCGATATTCAGGTGGACGTCTTCCAGGTCCAGCAGCCACGCAAAACTGCCGGCGTCAATTTCTGCGCTGATTTGCGCCATGCCGCGCTCGATCTCGGCGCGGTCGCCTGCGCTGATGATACCTTGTGCCGCGAGCATCTCGGCGTGCGCCAGCGAACCCTGAATGTCGAAGGCCGCCAGCCGTTTGTCGAAGAACACCGACGCGGTGTAGCGCTTTACGAGGTCGGAGACCGGTTCGGAAAAACGCGCCGACCAGGCTTCGGCTTTTTTGGAGAATTGTTCGTTCATGGTGGGGTCCAGTGAGAGTGCGGCATCAAAAATATGCAGCGATTATAAACCGGCCCTGTGGCCGCCACCGATTGACCCGGGGGGCGCTGCGGCTGGCCAACGAGAAGGGCACACGCGGCGCCGAATTCTGAATAGAATAGGGCTTATTTGACTACCAAGCTCCCATGGAAAAATCCGCATCGCCCTTGCAGATCAGTACCGACCTCGCACGGCTGGATATCCCGATGATTTATCGGTATCTCAGCGAAGAATCGAGTTGGGCGGTGGGCATCGGCCGCGACGTGGTCGAGCGCTCTATCGACAACTCGCTGTGCTTCGGTGCCTACCTCGACGGCACCCAGATCGGGTTCGCGCGCGTGATCAGCGATTACGCCACCTTCGCCAACCTGGTCGACGTGTTCGTGTTGCCGGCGTACCGGGGGCGCGGTTACAGCAAGCAATTGATCCAGGCCGTCGTCGACCATCCCAGCTTGCAGCGGCTGCGCCGGTTCACGCTGGCCACCTTTGATGCGCATGACCTCTACCGCCGCTTTGGCTTCACCGCACCCAGCCGGCCGGAATTGCTCATGGAAAAATACTTTCCTAACCTCTATTTATCGTGACTCGGCTCAACATGGCGACAAGGAACCGCAATCAGGCTTACCATGGTGGCGTTTCCCGTGCGTCTACTTAGCTGGGGTTAGAGAGGAAGGCGTATGTTTTTTCGTTCTGCTGTGCAGGTTGCGCTGGCGCTGGCGCTTGGTTCCACGCCGTTTATTACAAACAATGCCACAGCAGCGCAGATGCCTGCCAGGGATGCGGACGTACGCGGTTCGCTGGTCATCATCGGCGGGAATGCCCGCGACGACAACAACGCTATCTGGAACCGCGTCGTGCAGCTGGCCGGTGGCAAGGGGGCGCGCATTGCCGTTTTTGCATCGGCCGCGTCGAATCCCGAGCGCATTGGCCAGAGCAATGTCGACACCTTGAAGGGTTTCGGCGCGAATGCCTTCCTGGTCCCGGTCGCGGTGCGCATGACCACCGTCGACTATAAAATCGCCGCCGACGATCCGGCCGTGGCCGAATCCGTGCGCACGGCCGGCGGCGCCTATTTTGCCGGCGGCGACCAGGCCCGCATCACGCGCGCGCTGCGCCACCCCGACGGCAGCAACACCCTGGTGCTCGACGCCTTGTGGGATATGTACCGGCGCGGCGGCGTCATCGCCGGTTCCTCGGCCGGCGCGGCCATCATGAGCAGCACCATGTTCGGCGAGCCGCGCACGGTGCTGGCCACGCTGAAACTGGGCGTGGCCGAAGGCCAGGAAATCACCGAAGGCCTCGGCTTCATTGGCGACGACGTATTCGTCGACCAGCACCTGCTGGTACGCGGCCGCTTCGCGCGCATGCTGCCGGCCATGCTCAAGAAGGGCTATAAACTGGGCCTGGGCATCGACGAAAATACCGCCATGATCGTCAGCCCCAACCGCGACGTCGAAGTAGTCGGCTACAAGGGCGCGCTGCTGCTCGACCTGGCGCAGGCGTCGTCGAAAGAGGGCGCGTTCAACGTCAGCAACGTCAAGGTCAGCTACCTGGACGACGGCGACAAATTCAACATCACCACGCGCAGCTTCCTGCCCGCGCTGGAAAAACTCGAGGGGCCGCTCGACCGCAACAAGCCGTACTACCGCGAACCGCTGTTCTCTGCCGATATCCTGAGCAACAGCACCGTGGTCGATCTGATGGGCAAGCTCATCGACAGCGACCAGCCCGACGCCATCGGCATCACGCTCGGCAGCCCGAACAGCGTGCAGCCCGACCTCGGCTTCGAGTTCCGCCTGACCCGCACGGCCGACAGCGTCGGCTACCAGTCGGCCATTACCGATAATTACTCGGTCTACAATATGCGGCTCGATATCCGGCCCATCACCATTCGCCGGCCGCTGTACCAGTACAAGTAGGCGTGGTGCCGGAGGGTACAATCGCCGGATTGTCCCTCTTCCAGCTGCCATGCCAACTTTCCACGCGCTTTTCTCTGCCGTCGCCCTGACCGCCTCGCTGGCCAGCGCCGCGCCGCAACCGGCCACCGTCCGCGTCGACTACACCCACGCCGGCAATGCCCTGTCCGACCAGTACGCGCTGGAACGGGTGCTGATCGAGCCGCTGCCGTGGCCCGGCAACAGCGCCCGCAACTTCGACGACAGCAACCGCGGCCAGAACCGGGTCGAAGTGAGCGATGCGAAGACGGGCGACTTGCTGTATGCGCGCGATTTCTCCACCATCTTCGGCGAGTGGCGCAGCACCGAAGAAGCGCTCAAAATGAGCCGGAGCTTTCATGAATCGGTGCGTTTCCCGAAGCCGGACCGGCCGGTCAAGGTACGCATTTTGAAACGCGATGAGCGCCAGCTGTTCTCGGTCGCGTGGAGCGTCGATGTCGATACCGACGCGCCGGACGTGATCCGCAAGCTGCCGCCGGCGCCCGTGAAACCCATCCCCATCAAAGTCAGCGGCGCCTCGCCCGACAAGGTCGACCTGCTGATTCTCGGCGACGGCTACACGGCGCTTGAACTGAAAAAATTCGAAGCGGATGCCCGCCGCCTGGCCGCGCACTTGTTCGACGTCTCGCCGTTCAAGGAACGCGCCAACGACTTTAATGTGTGGGCGATGGCGGTGCCGACCCAGGAGTCGGGTGTGTCGCGCCCCTCGACCGGCGTGCACCACGCGTCGGCGCTGGGCACGCGCTACGACATCTTTGGCAGCGAGCGATATGTGCTGACGCTGGACAACCGCGCGCTGCGCGACCTGGCCCAGTACGCGCCTTATGAATTCATCGAAATCCTGGTCAACAACGACACCTACGGCGGGGGCGGCATCTTCGGTCAGTTCAGCACCGCGGCGGCCGGCAATGCGTGGTCGAATTACCTGTTCGTGCATGAGTTCGGCCATCACTTCGCCGGCCTGGCCGACGAGTACTACACCTCGCCCGTGGCCTACCAGTCGAGCGAGGCGCGGATGGAGCCGTGGGAGCCGAACGTGACAGCGCTGCGCGACCCGGCGCAACTGAAGTGGCGCCGCCACGTACAAGCCGGCACGCCGCTGCCGACCGCATGGCCGAAGGACGACTACGAAGCATACTCGCGCGCCTACCAGAAGCGCCGTGCCGCCCTGCGCGCCGCCAACCGGCCCGAGGCGGAGATGAATGCGCTGTTCGAGGAAGACCTGGCCCATACGAAAGCCTTGTTCGCCAGGGCGCCCCAGCGCAATGCCATCGGCGCCTTCGAAGGCGCGAACTACGAAGCCAAGGGATATTACCGGCCCGCCATGCAATGCCTCATGTTCGACCGCAGCGAGCAGTTTTGCCCGGTCTGCCAGGACGGCATCACGGACATCATCGATTTATACGCGGGTTACAAAATGTGATAATTGCAACAAGTCATTACTATGTTCGCTGTCGAACAGACTGCCTATTGGGAAATGTTTATTCTGAAACTGTTGCAGAATAAAAAGAGCGGAACGACCGCACTGAATCTACATTTACTTTAGAGGACATACATCATGAATAAATTACTCGCTACCCTGATCGGCGCCATGCTCGCCACCGCTGCTGTCGCTCAAACGCCAGTGACCACCACGACCACCGCTACCCCGGCTGTTGTGAAAGCAGAAGCGAAAGCTGAGAAAGCTGTCACCAAGGCCGAGATGAAAGAAGTCAAAGCAGACGCTTCCGCTGACAACAAAGTCGCCAAGGCACAAGCCAAGAACGACAAAACCAAAGCCAAAGCCCAGGAAAAGCTGGTAAAAAAAGCGGCGGACGCCAACGAAAGCATCGCCAAAGCTGACCCGGAAGACAAAGCCAAGGCCACCGCCAAAGCAGAAGACAAAATGGCCGATGCTAACCACAGCGCTGAAAAGAAAGCCATCAACGCTGACAAAAACCTGATCAAGACCCAAGTCGACGCTGCTGCCGATAAAGCAAAAGCCAGCGCGAAAACGACGGAAGTCAAAGCAGAAGCGACTGCTGACGTGCATAAAGCCGCTGCCAAGAACTAATTGGCTGCTGTGGGGCGCTAAGGCGTTCCATGCAAATAAAAAATGCGCCTCGAGGGGCGCATTTTTTATGGGTGCGTCGTCCCCGCGCAGGCGGGGATCCATAGCGCGCCATCGACGTTAAGGGTTATTCCGCACCCTGATCCCCACCCAGAATCCGCGGCGCCAGATCCTTTGCGCGCAATTTCGCGCTCAACGGTTTGCCCTTCTTCGCCCGCTTGCCATAGTGCGGCTCCAGTCCCGACGCAAACAACTCGACGGTGCGCGGCTTGTCGCCGGCCCAGGTGCCGACGACGTTCACGCCTTTCTGGCTGATCGGCTGCGCCGCCAATAATTTCTCTTTCGGCTCCAGGTCCATCAGCGTGACACCGCGCCCACCGTTGGTCAGCGTTTTCATTTCGTCGATGCCAAACACCAGCACGCGGCCCTTTTCAGACAGGCAGGCAATTGCGCCAGCCGCTTCCATCACCACGCGCGGCGGCAGCGGTACGGCGCCGTCGTCGAGTGTCACGAACGACTTGCCACCTTTTAAGCGGCTGACCATGTCGCCGGCTTTGGCGATAAAGCCGAAACCTGCCGACGATGCCAGCAACAGCGAGGTGGCGCCGGAACCCGCAAAATAATGTTCGATCCGCGCCGACTTGCCATTCGTGCTGGCCAGGTCGACCAGCGTCGTGATCGGCACGCCATCGCCGCGCGCGCCGGGCAGGGCGGATACCGGTACCGAATACACTTTGCCGTTGTCGCCAAAGCCGAGCAGCGTGTCGACCGTGCGGCATTCGAATGCCGCATACAGCGAATCGCTGGCCTTGAAGGTGAACTGGGCAACGTCGTGGCCAATGCCGCTGCGCGCCCGCACCCAGCCTTTTTCGGACACGATCACCGTCACCGGTTCATCGATCACTTTTTGTTCCGACACCGCCTTTTGCGCTTCTTCGATCACGGTGCGGCGCGCGTCGCCGTACAGTTTCGAGTCGGCTTCGATTTCGCGGATAATCAGGCGCTTCATCGTGCCCGGGTTGTCGAGGATATCCTGCAAGATCCCCTTTTCCTTGCGCAGTTCCGCCAGTTCCTGCTCGATCTTGATCGCTTCCAGGCGCGCCAGTTGGCGCAGGCGGATCTCGAGAATATCTTCGGCCTGGATCGACGACAGATTGAATTCGGCGATCAGCGCGGCCTTCGGATCGTCCGAATTGCGGATGATGGCAATGACTTCATCGATATTGAGCAGAACCGCGACCCGGCCTTCCAGGATGTGGATGCGTGCATCGACTTTCGCGAGCTTGAATTCGGTGCGGCGTTTCACTGTGACAAAACGGAAATCGACCCACTCCTGCAGAATCTCCAGCAAGCCTTTTTGACGCGGACGGCCATCGCCGCCTATCATCACCAGGTTAATCGATGCCGACGATTCGAGCGAGGTATGCGCCAGCAGCATCAGCATGAATTCGGTCTGGTCCTGGTTTTTCGATTTTGGTTCGAACACCAGGCGCACCGGCGCATTGCGGCCCGATTCATCGCGGATGGTGTCGAGCGCCCCCAGAATCGTCTGCTTCATGCCCAACTGCTCGGCCGACAAGGCTTTCTTGCCCAGCTTGATTTTCGGGTTGGTCAGCTCTTCGATTTCTTCCAGCACCTTCTGCGACGAGGTGCCCGGTGGCAGTTCGGTGACCACCGCCTGCCACTGGCCACGCGCCAGCTCTTCGATTTTCCAGCGCGCGCGCACTTTCATCGAGCCGCGCCCGCTGGCGTACATATCCGAGACCTGCGAGGCGGTAGTAATCAGCTGGCCGCCGCCCGGGAAGTCCGGCCCCGGCATAATGGTCATCAGTTCGGCATGCGACAGATTCGGATTGCGGATTAACGCGACGGCCGCAGCCGCTACTTCGGTGAGATTGTGCGACGGGATTTCGGTGGCCAGGCCGACCGCAATACCTGACGCGCCATTGAGCAACACCATCGGCAGGCGCGCCGGCAATTGTCTTGGCTCTTCGAAGGAACCGTCATAGTTGGGCTGGAAGTCGACGGTACCGAGGTCGAGTTCATCGAGCAGCAGGCGCGACACCGGCGTCAGGCGCGCTTCGGTGTAACGCATCGCGGCGGCGCCATCGCCATCGCGCGAGCCGAAATTGCCCTGGCCGTCGATGAGCGGGTAGCGCAGCGAAAAATCCTGTGCCATGCGCACCAGCGCGTCGTACACCGACTGGTCGCCGTGCGGGTGCAGTTTACCGAGTACGTCGCCGACCACGGTGGCCGATTTGCGTGGCTTCGAGGTACTCGACAAGCCCAGCTCGTTCATCGAAAACAGGATGCGGCGCTGCACCGGCTTCTGACCGTCGGAGACGTCCGGCAGGGCGCGGCCCTTGACCACCGAGACGGCGTAATCAAGGTAGGCGCGCTCGGCGAACGTGGACAGGGTCAGCGTTTCGGCGTCGTCTGGCGGCGGTGGCGGGGGTGAGGCTTGGTCAAACAGGTTGGATTGGGACATGGTTCAATTCGTTTTTTGTGAGCGGTAGCGTTAAATATCCGCTTCGGTTTCGTTGCCGTGTTCTTCGATCCAGGCACGGCGCGCCGCAGCCTCGCCTTTGCCCATCAGCATATTGAAACGTGCCGACGCATCGCCCTGGGAAAAATCGCCCAGTTTCACGGGCAGCAGGCGGCGCGTATCCGGATTCATCGTGGTTTCCCACAATTGTTCCGCGTTCATCTCGCCCAGACCTTTAAAGCGCGAAATGCTCCAGGCGCCATCCTTGACGCCGTCTTTTTTGAGCTTGTCTTCGATGGCGATCAGTTCGCCCGCGTCGAGCGCGTACAGCTTCTGGATCGGCTTCTTGCCACGCGCCGGCGCGTCGACCCGGAACAGCGGCGGACGGGCGATGCAGATATGGCCGTGTTCGAACAGGGCCGGGAAATGTTTGAAAAACAGCGTGAGCAACAAGACCTGGATGTGCGAACCGTCCACGTCCGCATCCGACAGGATGCAGATTTTGCCGTAGCGCAGGTTGGACAGGTCGGGCGAGTCGCCGTACCCGTGCGGATCGACGCCGATGGCCACCGAAATATCATGGATCTCGTTGTTGGCAAACAGGCGGTCGCGGTCTGTTTCCCAGGAGTTCAGCACCTTGCCGCGCAGCGGCAAAATGGCCTGGTATTCCTTGTCGCGGCCCATCTTGGCGGAGCCGCCGGCCGAGTCGCCCTCGACCAGGAACAGTTCATTGCGGGTGATGTCGGTCGATTCGCAATCGGTCAATTTACCTGGCAACACCGCCACGCCGGACGATTTTTTCTTTTCGACTTTTTGCAGCGAGCGCAGGCGCGATTGGGCTTGCTTGATGACCAGGTCGGCCAGCTTGCGGCCGTAGTCGACGTGCTGGTTCAGCCACAGTTCCAGCGGCGGCTTGGTGAAGGTCGAGACCAGTTTCACGGCGTCGCGCGAATTGAGGCGTTCCTTGATCTGACCCTGGAATTGCGGGTCCAGCACCTTGGCCGAGAGCACGAAGGAGACACGCGCAAACACGTCTTCCGGCATCAACTTGACGCCTTTCGGCAGCAGCGAATGCATGTCGATGAAATTTTTGACGGCGCCGTAGAGGCCGTCGCGCAGGCCCGATTCGTGGGTGCCGCCGTTGGGCGTCGGGATCAGGTTGACGTAACTTTCACGCGTGACGCCGCCATTTTCGGTCCACGCCACCACCCAGGCCGCGCCTTCGCCTTCGGCAAAGCCGTCGTCGCCGTTCGAGTATTGCGCGCCTTCGAACAGGGGGATCAGTGTGTCGCCGTCGGAGTGTTGCGCCAGCATCTCGTTGAGGTAGCCGCGCAGGCCTTCGTCGTATTTCCAGGTCTGCACGTCGCCGGTTTTGGCGTTGGTCAGCGTGACGGTGACGCCCGGCAGCAGCACGGCTTTCGAGCGCAATAATCTCTGCAGTTCAGTGGCGGAGATCAGCGGCGAATCGAAATACTTCGGATTCGGCCAGGCGGTGACGCGGGTACCCGATTTTTTGCCGCCGCGCGGCGCCAGTTCCGACGCCAGCGGTTCGATCACGTCGCCATCGGCAAACGCCATGTGGTGGAAACCGTTGCCGGCCTCATCCTTGCGCCAGACCGAAATTTCCAGGCGCGACGACAGCGCATTGGTGACCGACACGCCAACACCGTGCAAGCCGCCCGAGAATGCATAAGCGCCGCCCGAACCCTTGTCGAATTTGCCGCCCGCGTGCAGGCGCGTGAAGACGATCTCCACGACCGGCACGCCTTCTTCAGGGTGGATGCCGACAGGAATGCCGCGGCCGTCGTCTTCGACCGTGATCGAGCCGTCAGCGTTGATCGTCACGCCGATGTTGTTGCAGTGGCCTCCCAGCGCCTCGTCGGAGGCGTTGTCGATCACTTCCTGAATGATGTGCAAGGGATTTTCCGTGCGGGTGTACATGCCCGGACGTTGCTTGACGGGTTCCAGTCCCTTCAGGACGCGGATGGATGATTCGCTGTAATCGGATGCGGGTTTTTTGGTGGCCATGCCTGAACTTTATGAAATTACTTGCTTGCGTGAGCCCAGCCTGCTGCGGGTGGCACGGGTGGACTGCGACCGATACTGTACGCCTGTACAGTGTTTATCGCAAATCCATTGTGTCTGCCTGCGCCGGCTTGCAGAGCTCTCTTTCCGGCATTCTATCTTTGAGCCATGGCAAATAGAAGGAAAGAGTTTTTGCTCCTTGCATGCAGGCGCGATCGTGACTAGATTACAGGCAAGGCATTTTCCCGTAATTCACCAGGCATGGTTGTTCACATGGCAAGTAACACTCCCTATACCGTGCGTCTGCTCGGCTTCGCCCCGGATGAACGGTCGCATCTTGACGCTTTGCTGGCGCATGGTCCGGACGGCGGCCCGTCCTATATCTGTCTGGCTGAGGACAGCCTGCACGAACCGGATTTTTATATCGCTGACGGCGATGCCCCGGCCGGTCTGGCAGCGCTGACGCGCGCCAATCCGGGCCCGGTGCAACCCGCCATGGTGGTGGCGCGCACCCCGGCGCCGCTGCCGTTCCCGCGCATTTCGCGTCCCCTCCAGCGCGGCCAGCTGCACGAAATGATGGCCGAGATGGTGGGCCGGCGCGCGCAGGCGCTGGCACTGCTGCGCGATTGCGAGCGCCACCTGGCCCCCGAGCGGCGCCGCCATCCGCGCATCGAGACGCCGCGCAGCGAGGCGTGGCGGCAGCGGCGCCAGGCCACGCCGTCCGGGGCGGTGCTGATACTCGACAACCGCGGCGCGTTTCGCGACCACGTGGCCAAGTTGCTGGGCGCGCGGCGCATGGCGATCGAGTGGACCGACAGTGCGCCGGTGGCCTTGCGCCTGTGTGACGAAACGCCGGTATCGCTGGTGATGATCAATACCGGCCTTGCCGGGGTCGATCCGTATGCCGTGTGCGCCGCGATCAAGGCGCAGGAAGGATCGTTGCGCACGGCCGTGGTGCTGCTGTGCGGGGTGGCGTTCCGCTTCGACAGCGCGCGCGGGCGCGATTGCGGCTTGCGCGGCGTGCTCGACAAGCCGGTCGGGGACCGCGACCTGGTGGCAGTGCTGAACCGCTTGCTCGGTTAATGCCCGCGCCGGTGTCTTATTTACTCAGCACCCGCATGGCC
This sequence comes from Massilia sp. S19_KUP03_FR1, assembly GCF_036688685.1. Taxonomy (NCBI): domain Bacteria; kingdom Pseudomonadati; phylum Pseudomonadota; class Betaproteobacteria; order Burkholderiales; family Oxalobacteraceae; genus Massilia; species Massilia sp. S19_KUP03_FR1. The sequence goes on from NZ_JAQQPS010000011.1 coordinate 95,414, forward strand.
CGCTCCAGGCCTTCTATCGTCACCGGAAACATGCGATTGTTCATCAACTGCCTGATCATCGCCACCGACTGCCGGTACTGCCACACGCCTTCCGGCTCGGGATTGAGCCAGGCAAACTTCGGAAACGCGTGACAAAAGCGCGCCAGCCATTCGGCCCCGGCTTCTTCATTGTTGTATTCCACCGAGCCACCCGGCGCCATGACTTCGTACGGGCTCATGGTGGCGTCGCCGACAAAGATCAGGCGCGTGTCGGCCGGATACTTGCGCAAGATATCCCAGGTCGGAAAGCGCTCGGCATGCCGTCTGCGGTTGTTCTTCCAGAGATAATCGTAGACGCAGTTGTGAAAGTAAAAGAACTCCATGTTCTTGAACTCGGTTTTGGCCGCCGAAAACAGCTCCTCGGTGCGGGCGATATGGTCGTCCATCGAGCCGCCCACATCGAGCAGCATCAGCACCTTGATGCGGTTCTTGCGTTCCGGCTGCATGCGTATGTCGAGAAAGCCGGCATTGCTGGCCGTGGCCTGGATGGTCGCGTCCAGCGCCAGTTCATCGTCGGCGCCCTGGCGCGCGAATTTGCGCAGGCGCCGCAAGGCCACCTTCAGGTTGCGCGTGCCCAGTTCGCGCTCGGCGTCGTAATCCTTGTAGCTGCGCTGTTCCCACACCTTGACGGCAGTGCGGTTGCGGCTCTCGCCGCCGATGCGGATGCCTTCCGGATTGGTGCCACCATGCCCGAACGGCGAGGTGCCGCCGGTGCCGATCCATTTATTGCCGCCTTCGTGCTTCTCCTTTTGCTCTTTGAGCAGTTCATTGAGGCGGTCCATCAGCTTGTCGTAGCCGAATTTTTCCAGCGCCGCCTTTTGCTCGGGCGTCAATTCGCGTTCCATGCGTTTCACCAGCCAGTCGAGTGGAATCGACGGGTTCTTGTCGAACACCGCATCGATGCCCTTGAAGTACATGCCGAAGGCGCGGTCGAACTTGTCGAAATGGGCTTCGTCCTTGACCATGGTCAGGCGCGCCAGATAATAGAAATCGTCGAGCGAGGTCGTGATGACGCCCCGGTCCAGCGCTTCGAGCAGGCTGAGAAACTCCCGGATCGTCACCGGGACTTTCGCATCGCGCAGCGTATAAAAGAAATCGATCAGCATGGTTAATCTTGTGCGTGACGGCGTAACTGGTATTCCAACTGCATTTTGACTTCCGGCCATTCGCCGCGCAGCAGGCTGTACATGACCGTATCGCGGATGCTGCCGTCGCGCCGCACGGCGTGGTGGCGAATCACGCCATCCTTTTTTGCGCCCAGCCGTTCGATCGCCTTTTGCGACGCAAAATTAAAATTGTCGGTGCGCCAGCCGACCACGGCGCAGCCGAGGGTGTCGAAGGCGTGCGACAGCAATAACAGTTTGCAGCTGGTGTTCACATGGCTGCGCTGGCGGCTTTTGGCGTACCAGGTCCAGCCGATTTCGACGCGGTCGACCAGCGGCAAAATGTCGTGATAGCTGGTGCTGCCGATGACCTCACCGCTGGCCGCGTCGAGGACGGCAAAGGCGACCCGGTCCGGCATGTCCAGCGCACGCTGGATATAGGCTTCGACGTCCTGCGGTTCCGGCACCGAGGTGATGCGCAACTCCCACAGCTTGCCGTCGGACGCAGCCGCACGCAGGCCGTCTGCGTGGGCCAAAGACAAAGGCGCCAGGCGCACACCGTTCGATTCCAGCGTGACCGGTGCAACCTGGATCATCGGTTGCTCCGCGCCATCTGGATCAAACGCTCGAACAGGTGCACGTCCTGCTCGTTTTTCAGCAGCGCGCCATGCAGCGGCGGCACTACCATGCGCGCGTCCTTGCTGCGCAGCGCGTCAAGCGGAATGTCTTCGGCCAGCAGCAGTTTCAGCCAGTCCAGCAGTTCGGAGGTCGACGGCTTTTTCTTCAGGCCGGGCACATCGCGCACCTCGTAAAAACTTAGCAAAGCCTGGGCCAGCAAGTCCTGTTTCAGGGTGGGATAGTGGACCTTGACGATCTGCTCCATCACGTCCTTGTCGGGGAACTTGATGTAATGGAAAAAGCAACGGCGCAGGAAGGCATCCGGTAATTCTTTTTCATTGTTGGAGGTGATGATGACCAGCGGCCGGTGTTTCGCCACGACCATTTCGCGCGTCTCGTAGACGTAGAATTCCATGCGGTCGAGTTCGCGCAACAGGTCGTTCGGGAACTCGATGTCAGCCTTGTCGATTTCGTCGATCAGCAGCACCACCGGTTCGGGCGCGGTGAAGGCTTGCCACAGCACGCCCTTGACGATGTAGTTGTGGATGTCGCGCACGCGCTCGTCGCCCAGCTGCGAATCGCGCAGGCGCGAGACGGCGTCATACTCGTACAAACCCTGCTGGGCCTTGGTGGTGGACTTGATGTGCCATTGCATCAGCGGGCGGTCGAGGGCGGCGGCGACTTCCTCGGCCAGCATGGTTTTGCCGGTGCCCGGCTCGCCCTTGATGAGCAGCGGACGCTGCAGGGTAAGGGCGGCGTTGACGGCCAGTTTCAGGTCGGCGGTGGCGACGTAGCTGTCGCTGCCTTCGAAGCGGGTGTTTGCTTGCATGCGGGCGTGCTCGAAAGGGGGGAACGGAGTTCGAGTATAAGCCAAACCAGGATGCTGCCACGCAGCACGCTAGTTTGTAGACTGGAATAGTGTCTTCAGATAGAATCGGCGGATTGCTGGTAGGTTTGCTAACTTTTTGCAGTTGCGGTAATTGAATCCTTTTACGATCGCCCACATGAAAAAAATCTATGCACTACTTGGCCTGTACGCCATCGCGCAGGCCGGCATCGCCGCCGAAATCATCGGCAACCCCAAGGCCGCACCAGCAAAAATTGAAATGTGCATCGGCTGTCACGCCATCCCCGGCTACAAGGCCACGTTCCCCGAGGTGTACCCGGTGCCGATGATCGGCGGCCAGTCGGCCAAATACATCGAAGCGGCCCTGAATAGCTATAAAAAAGGCGACCGCAAACACCCGTCCATGAATGGCATTGCCGCCAGCCTGTCCGACCAGGACATCGCCGACGTGGCCGCCTATTATTCCCAGCAAGTCCGCAAATAAAGGGCAGCGCCATGAAACGAATGATCATTGCGCTCGCAGTTGCGCTTCCATTGGGCGCGGTTTCTGTCAGTGCATCGGCGCGCGGGAATATCGCCAACGGCGAGGCGCTGGCCAAAAAATATGCGTGTGCGTCGTGCCATGGCGCCGATTTCAACAAGGGCATCGACCCGACCTATCCGAAGCTGGCCGGGCAGCACGCGGACTATTTGCAGCATGCGCTGCAGGCCTATAAACGGGGCGGCGCCAAACCGTATGGCCGGAATAACGCGATCATGGTGGGGATGGTGGCGCCGCTGTCGGACCGGGATATGGTCGACCTGGCGGCGTATCTGCATAGTTTGCCGGGGTCGCTGGTGGTGCAGCGCTGATCAGCCACCGGCAAGCCAGGGACTGACGCGCCGGCGGGCACAGCGTCGCATGTCTGGCAGGCGCCGCTCAGTTTATTGCCACTTGTAAATATAAGTATTACTATCGGCTGTCCAATCCGAGGTGATACCCATGAGCACAAGCGCAGCGCTGTCATTTTCTCCAGATGAAATCAGATTCATCGCCGACTTTCTGGCTGGCGCTGCCGATGAATTTTCCGAGCAGTCTTGCGACGAACTGTGCGTCCCGGCATCGCAGGCCAACCTGCAGGCGCTCGTCCCGGTCATCGCCTGGAAAATCGAGGAATATGGTGCCGAGTGGACCGGAGCGACAACGCCGCAGGCCTATCTGGACAGCTTGACCACCGCGTCGGGCGAACTCGTTCTGCCGCACGAATGGGTGGCGGCTTTTTTTTCGTCACAATACAGCGAGGCGCTACCTGCCGAAATCAATGCCGCCGAAATCATGATTGTGGGCGAGGTCCTCGACGCGCGCGCTGAAATGCACGAAATCTGGGCTGACGACGACCCGGATACCGAGACGGAGCCGTTCACCTTGCCGCCGACCGATGCCAACAAAACTTTCATGGCCGCGGTATGTGCGTATCGGGGACGCAAGGCGCGCAGCCAAAAGATCATGGACGCCACGCGCCCGATCAGCGTGCGCATTGAGTGGGTCATGCGCTACCTGGCGTATCGCTGCAAAAGTCTGGCGGCCGGCGGCGATGCCGTTCGCATTGCCGCCACCGATGCTGCGCCGGCAGTCAATAGCGCCGGTATGCCGGTCCTTGTACGTCTTGGCATCGCGCCACGTTTTCCGGACGTCAAAAATACCTCGCGCGTTACACGGTTAATTTCCCGCATTGGCAGGCGCACAATCTTTCTTTTCTCGCCACGTATGCGCAACAGGGTCCCGGTTTCGAATATCAGGAATATGTGCACGAAAAGAGCGACGTGTACCGAAACTGGGATGCACTGCATAACGTCGAACAATGCGCCATGATGTTGCGCTGGCATGCGATTCAGGTCGCGCTGGTGGCCAAACTGCCGAAACGCGCGACGTCGAAAGGTGTCAGCGCCTGTACCAAGCGGCTTGAAGCGTTGCGTAAAAATGCTCCCCATATCTATTCGCGCGCGGATCAGCCTGAAGTCAAGGAATTCAAAATTGCGCAGTATCTGCTGTACGACGAGGCATACACTCCGGCCGATGTCGAGCAGGCCATCCTGGACGCGCCCGGCATGACGTCCATTGCCCCAGCGCTAAGGCAGGCTTACGCGGCAAAAATCGTCAACGATGCTGCCATGGCACCCGCCACGCAGTGCTTCATCCAATTGCGCGAGCAAGCACAGGATGGACTGGAAGCGTATCGGCAGGAAATCGGCAAGGATTGGACAATTCCATGGCGGCGCAGCGTGGCCTATCGATACTGCGCCATACAAATGGGCGCCTCGCTTCCACGACACATGCGCAGCACGCTGCAGGAATTTGTGCCGTCGATCGTGCATTGTTTGTTGCTCGGATGGCAGGACTGGGCGCTTGAACTCTTGCAACGATCGCACGACCGTCTGACGGATGGATTTGCCGTCCTGAGCAAGAAAAAGACCGAGGTCGACCGGCGTACGCAGTTATTCGTCCTGCGCTTGCTGGATCAATGGTTCGACAAAAAAAGGGAGGCCTATCCACCCCAGGCCTACGATGAGCCCATTTTTGAAGCAGTGCTTGCCCATTGGCGCCACCCAGATCCCGCGGCGCTTGCGCCCTTGCTGCTGGCGGCCTGCGACCGGCGTACGCATGCTGCGATCGGCAAAGGATATTCTCCCGACCTGGACCGCGACGCGTATTGGTACGACCCTTACGAGGTGTTGCTGGTCCTGCATTTGCGCCGTGAACTCGGTTTGTCGAATCCGGTACTGGACCATCTGGTCATGAATACGCCGTTGGCAACCTTGCCGGCGCCAGCCGCGCGATTCGAGGAGACGTTACTGGACGGCATCCTGGCGCGCTTCAATGCGCAGTTTACGGCCCCGCCAGCACCCGAAGTCTTCGATCAATTCACGTTTGTTTGAACGGTGCTCGGCAGTGCCGTGAGCGCGAGGCGTGGCCCATTTAGCGGCCCCGCACACACTCCACATACGCCCCGGTATCGGGCGGCACGCCGTTTTTCTGCGACGTCCAGATCATCTCCCCGAGGCACTCCATGATTTCATGGTGCGCATCGTGCTGCCCCAGTTTGCGCACCAGCGAGTCGTGCGCCGCCTTGATCCCGCGCGGCTGGTCGATTGACACCTGTTCGGCAATCGAGAGATGCATCGACAAGTGTAAAAATGGATTGGCCTGTCCGCCTTCGACCGAGTAGTCGCGCGCAACGGCCGCGTCGGCGTCGGTCAATGCCTCGGCATATTCCGGGTGCTGGGCAATCCAGTCGGCCGCGATGGCATCCATGGGCGTGAGAATGTCGCCGCTTCTCTGCTTGCGGTAGGCTTCGCAAAAAAAGCGGCGTACGTCGTTTGACGAAGGTGTGAACATCAGGCCATCACTCCTTTGCCTGCACCAGCAAGGTCGGCTCAAGCGCTGCCAGCGGTGTATCAGCGGCAAGCGCCGCGTCTGGCGCGGCCGGGCGCGGTGCGTGCGGCTGGCGCAGGTAGCGCGCCGTGTGGCGCCGTTCCTGGGCCTGGCCGCCATGCACCGGCCACGTCAGGAAGCGCGACAGTTCCTGCAGCGCGCGCTGGTACACGTCGCGCTTGAACTCGATCACCACATCCAGCGGTACCCAGTAGTCATGCCAGCGCCAGGCGTCGAACTCGGGATGGTCGGTCAGGCGCAGGTTCACTTCGCTGTCGCGCGCAGCCATGCGCAGCAAGAACCAGATTTGCTTTTGCCCACGGTAATGCCCGCGAATTTCACGCTTGATGAAATGGTCCGGTACCTCATAGCGCAGCCAGTCGCGCGTGCGGCCGACGATTTTGACGTGTTCGGCACGTAGCCCGATTTCTTCCTCGAGTTCGCGGTACATTGCCTGCTCGGGTGTCTCGCCATATTTGATGCCCCCTTGCGGGAATTGCCACGAGTGCTCACGTACCCGCTTGCCCCACCACACCTCGTTATGGGCGTTTAGCAGGATGATGCCGACGTTGGGTCGAAACCCTTCACGGTCGAGCATAAAACACCTCGAAACTTTCTGCGGCTGGGTCGTCTGTTACATTTTTACCTATAAATCCGGCGAAGGCATGCACCCCCGCACCAGCTTCAACCCTGAAAAAGCGCTGTAAACCACGTCGATCGGACCCATTTGTATAAAGATTGGACGCATCAGCCAGCTAATCCTTTAAAATTAGGTCGATTATAACTCTCTCTTTTTAAAAAGAATTCATCGATATGCGCGCCTCACGTTTTTTTATATCTACTCAGAAAGAAGCGCCGTCCGACGCAGAAATCGTCAGCCACCAGCTGATGATGCGCGCGGGCATGATCAAACGGCTCGGCTCGGGGATCTACACCTACATGCCGACCGGACTGCGGGTGATCCGCAAGGTCGAAGCGATCGTTCGTGAAGAGATGAACAAGGCGGGCGCGATCGAACTGCTGATGCCGCTCGTGCAGCCAGCCGAGCTGTGGCAGGAAACCGGCCGCTGGGACAAAATGGGCCCGGAGCTGATGCGCGTAAAAGACCGCCACGGCCGCGAGTACGCCATCCAGCCGACGTCCGAGGAAGTCATCACCGACGTGATGCGCGGCGAAATCAAGTCGTACCGCCAGTTGCCCCTGAATTTTTATCATATTCAAACCAAATTCCGCGACGAGCGCCGTCCGCGCTTCGGCCTCATGCGCGGCCGCGAATTCACGATGAAGGACGCCTACTCGTTCGACCGCGACGTGGCCGGCATGCAGGCGTCCTATAAAATCATGTTCGACGCGTACACCGCCATTTTCACCCGCTTCGGCCTGCAGTTCCGCGCCGTGGCGGCCGACAACGGCGCCATCGGCGGCAGCGGTTCGCACGAATTCCACGTTATCGCCAGCACGGGCGAAGATGCGCTGGTCTACTGCCCGACCTCCGATTACGCGGCGAATATGGAAGCGGCCGAAGCGATGCCGATTGTCGACGCCCGCCCGGCGCCTGCCGAAGCACTGGTCAAGGTGAGTACCCCTGGCACCGTCAAATGCGAACAGGTTGCCGCCTTGCTCAATCTGCCGCTGGACCGCACCGTGAAAACCATCGCGCTGACGGTCGAAAAAGAAGTGAACGGCAAGCAGACGCTTGAAAACTGGATGCTGTTGCTGCGCGGCGACCATGAACTCAATGAGATCAAGGTTGGCAAAGTGGCGGGCCTGTCCGGCTACCGCTTCGCCACCGAAGCTGAAATTCTGGCCTGCTACGGCAGCGTGCCGGGCTACCTCGGCCCGATCGGCACCAAATTGCCAGTCACCGTCGTGGCCGACCGCACGGTCGCCAACATGAGCGACTTTGTCTGCGGCGCGAATGAAGAAGGTTTTCATTACACCGGCGCGAACTGGGTGCGTGACCTGGCCGAGCCGCTGGTGGCCGACCTGCGCAACGTCGTCGAAGGCGACGCATCGCCGGACGGCAAGGGCGTGCTGACCATCGAGCGCGGCATCGAAGTGGGCCACGTGTTCCAGCTCGGCACCGCCTATTCGGAATCGATGAAGGCCACCTTCCTCGACGAAAATGGCAAGCCGGCGCCGCTGCAAATGGGCTGCTACGGCATCGGCATCACGCGCATTTTGGGCGCTGCCATCGAGCAGAACTTCGATGACAAGGGCATCGTCTGGCCAACCGCCATCGCGCCGTTCGAACTGGTGCTGTGCCCGATGGGTTACGACCGCAGCGAAGCGGTCAAGCTTGAAACGGACAAACTGTACGCCGAACTGACGGCGGCCGGCGTGGACGTGATTTTCGACGACCGCGGCCTGCGTCCGGGCCAGATGTTCGCCGACTGGGAACTGATTGGCGTGCCGCATCGCGTGGTCGTCGGTGACCGTGGCCTGAAGGATGGCAACCTGGAATACCAGGGCCGGACCGACGCCGAAGCGTCGCAGGTGCCGGTGGCCGAGATGGTTGCCTTCATCAAAGGCAAACTGGCTCAGTGATGCGCAAGCCTCTGCGGTGGATCGCTGGCGCTGCCATGCTGCTTGCTGCGTCCTGGGTCGTGCCGGCCCAGGCCGGCAACCAGAAGGAAGAGCAGATGGCCGACTCGGTGCGCGTGGCCCTGGCCAACGCGATCGCCGACGCGCGTCCGCCGAAGCCGTCGTTTCGCGACGAGACGGCGCAGATCCGCTACCAGCTGTGGTTCAACACGATGTCGGAGCGGCTCAAAAAACGCCTGCCCGACGTCCAGTCGCGCACCGAATTTCTCGAAGTGGCGTGGTACGAAGCCACCCGCGCCGGGCTCGATCCCGGGTTGGTGCTGGGGCTGATCCAGGTCGAGTCGGCGTACCGCAAATATGCCGTCTCGCTGGTTGGCGCACGCGGCTACATGCAGGTGATGCCATTCTGGACCGGCGTCATCGGCGACAACGACCGCCGCAAACTGTTCCACATGCAGACCAATCTGCGCTATGGCTGCGCGATTTTGCGGATGTACCTCGACCAGGAAAAGGGCAACCTGTACCTGGCGCTGGGGCGCTATAACGGCAGCCGCGGGCGGCCGGAGTATCCGAATGCGGTGCTGGCGGCGTGGAAGAAGTGGGAAATGCCGGGAGGCTGATGCTGGCCTCACAGCCCGCCGCGTTATGCTTGCGCAGGCAATCCAGTCAAATCGTCCCCAGCGCCCTTTTCAGGGCCGCATGCGCGCCACCCTCGACCACGCTGTTGTGTGACACCACGACCCGCTGCACCGGCCACGCCAGCACCTGCAATGCGCTGGTCCTGGCCGCGGCCTTGTCCTGCACCAGCAAGCGTATCGTGCGCGGCACCGTCAGCGTGTCGCGCACGCCCGTCAGGCGCGCGAACAGCGTCTCCTTCCAGCCCAGCGGCCCGGTCCACATCTGGCAGACATCGGTGAAAATTGCAGTGTTTGACGCGGTGTGAAAAAACACGGTCTCGTTCAGGCGCGGGATGCCCGCCATGAACACCTGCTCGATTTGGCCGGCCCACGCCGGCGGGGCGGTCGGGGGCAACGCGGTCATTGTCAGGTCGGGCCGTTTCTGTTCCAGTCCCGGGGCGCCGAACAGGCGCGCCTGCGGGTACAGGGCCAGCGCCTTTTTGGCGAACAGGTGGTGCACCTTGTTGGGTGCGACCACATAGTGCACCGGCCCGATCGCGTCCAGTTCGGCGCGCAATGCGTCGTCGATCAGGATCGGCGAATGCAGCCACAAGGCGCCGTCGGCCAGTTGCACCACCGTCATGCGTGCGCACATGGCCAGGCCGGCCACTTCAAAACCGCGCTGGGCATGCCAGATGCCGGAGGCGATAGGGATCAGCATAAGAATCTCCGTGTTGGATAACAAAAAGCCCCAGTCGAAACCGGGGCTTTTCTAAAAATGCGGCGCAGGATAAAACTGCGCGATTTTTATTTCAGGTGATCGGAAATGAGCTTGGTCATTTCGAACATCGATACTTGGGCCTTGCCACCGAAAACGGCTTTCAGCTTGTCGTCCGCGTTGATCATGCGACGGTTAGCCGCGTCTTGCAGATCAAGCTTCTTGATGTAATCCCAGACTTTTTTGGTGACTTCGGTGCGTGGCAGCGGAGTCGAACCAACCACTTCGGCCAATGGACCCGATGGGGTCATGGCTTTCATGAAGGCTGCATTTGGCTTGCGTGGTGCTGCTGCCGGTTTTTTTGCTGCGGCGGCTTTTGGTGCGGCTGCTTTGGCTGGCGCTGCGGCTTTTTTAGCTGCAGGCTTGGCTGCTGCGGCCGGCTTGGCGGCTGCTTTGGCTGGCGCTGCGGCTGGCTTTGCGGCCGGCTTCGCAGCTGGCTTCTTCGCCTCTGCTGCTGGGGTTTTTTTGGCTGTTGCCATCTTCTAGCCTCCTAAACGAACACATGGGGAAATTGCGCAATTCATCGCACGGCTTATATTGGTTGCCTTTTACTGTTCATGCAAGTGTTTTTCACCATTTTTATACGAGAAAGCGCGCCAACTGACAGATGGGCTGAAAAGAAGGCGCTACAGAGGGGAAAAGCGATAAAAAAACGCCACCGGAACAGGATTCGGGTGGCGTTTTTTTATGCGGATCGCGCCGCTGTTTTATCGCGCAATTCGGCTCAGTTTATGGATTAGCGCATGCCAGGCATCATGCCCTTCATCCCGCGCATCATCTTCATCATGCCGCCGCCTTTGAGCTTTTTCATCATGGTCTGCATCTGGTCGTATTGCGCCAGCATGCGATTGACTTCCTGCACCTGCACGCCGGCGCCGGCGGCGATGCGGCGTTTGCGCGTCGCTTTAATGAGTTCAGGCTTGGCCCGTTCGGCCGGCGTCATCGAGTCGATGATGCCCACCATGCGGCGCACCTGTTTGTCGGCCTGGTCCATATTGGCGCCGCCGGCCGCTTGCTGGAACTGGGCCGGCAGCTTGTCCATCAGGCTGGCCATGCCGCCCATTTTCTTCATCTGCCCGAGCTGGGCTTTGAAGTCGTTCATGTCGAAGCGCCCGCCGACCTTGATCTTGTTGGCCAGGTCGGCTGCCGCTTTCGAATCGACGCCTTTACGCGCTTCTTCGACCAGCGCCAGGATATCGCCCATGCCCAGAATGCGATTGGCCATGCGCTGCGCGTCGAACGCTTCGAGGCCGTCGAGCTTTTCCGAGACGCCGGCGAACTTGATCGGCTTGCCGGTGATGTGGCGCACCGACAGGGCCGCACCGCCGCGCGAATCGCCATCGAGCTTGGTCAGCACGATACCGGTCAGGGGCAGGGCGTCGGCAAACGCCTTGGCCGTGTTGATGGCATCCTGGCCCAGCATGGCGTCGACCACGAACAACGTTTCGATCGGTTTCACGGCCGCGTGCACGGCGCTGATTTCCTGCATCATCGCTTCGTCGATACCGAGGCGGCCGGCGGTGTCGATGATCAGCACATCGTGATAGTGTTTCTTGGCCCAGTCCAGCGCGGCCAGGGCGATGTCGACCGGTTTGTCGGCGCTGGTGGACGGGAAGAAGTCGGCGCCCACTTGTTTGGTCACCGATTCGAGCTGGGCGATGGCGGCGGGACGGTAGACGTCGGCCGACACGGTCAGCACTTTCTTCTTTTTCTCTTCGCGCAGGTATTTAGCGAGTTTGCCGACGGTGGTGGTTTTACCGACACCCTGCAAACCGGCCATCAGGATGATCGCCGGCGGCTGCTGCGCAAACGACAGCTGCGACGCTTCCGGACCGAGATCGGCACCCATCAGGGCGCCCAGTTCGCGCTGGACCACGCCGACCAGGGCCTGGCCTGGCGAGAGCGAGCCGATGACTTCTTCGCCGAGGGCCTTTTCCTTGACCTTGCCGATGAATTCGCGCACGGCCGGCAGGGCCACGTCGGCCTCGAGCAGCGCCAGGCGCACTTCGCGCAGCATTTCCGCGGTATTCGCTTCGGTCAGACGCGCTTCGCCGCGCATCGTCTTGACGACCTTGGCAAGGCGTTGGGTTAAGTTATCTAGCATGATCTACCTGACTATCAATTAGTGGAGCGCATAAAACGGCCATTTTACTCTATGTGCCCAGTCTCTCCGGGCCAGTGGCTGGGTGGGTTTGTCTTTTTTACGTCAGCTTTGGCTAGATCAATATTTCCTTATGGAAATGATTTCACGCGCTTGAAACGGTGCGGTTTCCATGCATAATGGCCCTGGCATAAAGTCGGCGCCAGCATATATGGCTTGCTTGCACTTACACGATCAGCGGAGATTGAGGCAATGACAGCATTCGTATCCAGCAAGACCATTCCCTTGCTGATGGCAGCCCTGTTTGCCGCCAATGCGGCGCAGGCCCAGGAGGTGGTCCGGCTCGGCAACCTTAAATTCGCCCATTTCGGCGCCGTTTCGTATATCAAGGAAATCGCGCCGAAATGCGGCATCAGGGTCGAGGAAAAAATCTTCGCCAAGGGCCTCGACGTGATGCAGGCGATCATGGCCGGTGAACTCGACGTCGGTGCCACCGCCTCGGAAGCGGCCATCTCCGGCCGCGCCGGCGGCGCCCCGATCTACGTGGTGGCTGGTTTCGCCAAGGGCGGCGCACGCCTGGTGGCCCGGCTGGACGCGAACGTCAAATCGGTCAAGGATCTGAAGGGTAAAAAGGTCGGCGTGACGCGCGGCGCCATCCAGGAAGTATTGCTGATGGCCGAGCTGCAGAAAGCCGGACTCAGCGCCGACAGTGCGCCGGGCAAGGATGTCCAGCTGATTTACCTGGCGTACGCGGATCTGAACCAGGCGCTGATGTCGAAGAACATCGACGTCATGATGCAGTCGGAGCCGCAGTCGTCGCAAGCGATCAACAAGAACTTCGGCGTCGAGGTGCTGAAACCGTATGACACGCCGATTGGCGAGCCGGTCCGCACGATGGTGATGACCGAAAAATTCTACAAGGAGCGACGTGCGGTCGCCGAAAAATTCATGAAGTGTTTTGTCCAGGCCACCAAGGCTTTCCTGGACGACCGCGCGCTGGCCGAAAAATACGTGCGCGAGACCGTATTCAAGGGCCAGATCACGAAGGACGATTTCGACGACGCCATCGGCAACTCGATGTTCACCTACGACATCACACCCGAGCACATCCAGGTCACGACCGACATCATGGCCAAGACCGGCGTGGGGCGCATGGCCAAACCGCCGGTGGCCAAAGACTGGGTCAAGACCGACCTGCTGACTGAAGCGAAGAAAAGCCTGAACGTGAAGTAACACAGCGCACGCGGGGGACACCATGGCAAAGGCGAACTGGCGGGAAATCGGGGTCGGACTGGTGCTGCCGCTGGCGCTTATCGCGCTGTGGCAGGTGGCGGCCAACCTCGGCTGGGTCAACCAGAACGTGCTGCCGTCGCCGCTGGAGGTGGTGCGCAAGTGGATTGCGTATTTGCTGCCGTTGCAGGAACGCTTGCCCGAGACGAGCTGGTGGCGCTGGGCCTTGTCCGGCGAATTGATCGTCGATTCGCTGGGCAGCATGTACCGCGTGCTGGTCGGCTTTGCGGTGGGCGCCGGCCTGGCCTTGCCGCTCGGGCTGGCGATGGGCGCGAATAAACACGTGTACGCCTGGTGCAATCCGCTGGTGCAGCTGTTGCGCCCGATTCCGCCGATTGCCTACATCCCGCTATCGATCCTGTGGTTCGGCCTGGGTAACCCGCCGGCCGTGTTCCTGATTGCGCTGGGGGCGTTCTTCCCGGTGCTGATGAACACCATTGCCGGCGTGCGCCAGGTCGACAGCATCTACCTGCGCGCCGCGCGCAACCTGGGCGCCAACCGCCGCACCATGTTCATGCGCGTGATCTTGCCGGCCGCGGTGCCCTACATCCTGACCGGGATGCGGATCGGTATCGGTACCGCGTTCATCGTGGTGATCGTGTCGGAGATGATCGCCGTGAACAGCGGTCTGGGCTTTCGCATCCTGGAAGCGCGCGAGTATTTCTGGTCCGCGAAAATCATCGCCGGCATGATCACGATCGGCCTGTGGGGCCTGGCGATCGACCTGGCCATGAACCGCCTGAACAACCATCTGCTGCGCTGGCACCGCGGCCTGGAGAGCTGAGCACATGACGACTTCCCATATCCGCATCGCCGGCGTGAACAAGATCTTCGCGACTGCCGGCGGTCCCCTCGTGGCGCTACAGGACATCAACCTCGATATTCCGCCGGGTCAGTTCACCTGCCTGCTGGGGCCATCCGGCTGCGGCAAGTCGACGTTGTTGAATGCGGTGGCCGGCTTCGCCTTGCCGAGCGCCGGCACCATCGTCGCGAATGGCCGTCAGGTCAGCGGGCCGGGGCCGGAGCGCGGCATGGTGTTCCAGGAATATGCGCTGTTCCCGTGGATGACGGTGGAAGAAAACGTCGGCTTCGGCCTGGAAATCAAGGGCATGCCGGCGCCGCAGATCCGCGCGCGCGTGGCGGGCTTGCTGAAAATGCTGTCGTTGACGGATTTCCGCCAGCGCTATCCCAAGGATTTATCGGGCGGGATGCGCCAGCGCGTGGCGATCGCGCGCGTGCTGGCGCTGGACTCCCCGATCATGCTGATGGATGAACCGTTCGGCGCGCTCGATGCGCTCACCCGGCGCAACCTGCAGGATGAACTGCTGCGGATCTGGGCCGAACTCAAAAAGACCATCATTTTTGTCACGCATTCGATCGAAGAGGCTATCTATATGGCGGACCGGATCGTCGTCATGACCTACCGGCCGGGGACGGTGAAGCGCGACATCATCGTCGAGCTGCCCCGGCCGCGCGATCCGGCGGCGCTGGAATTCAACGCATTGAAGCGCGAGCTGGGGCAACTGGTGATGGAAGAGCAGCAGCGCCATCACAATGACGAGTTGAGGATGGCGGCCGTCGATTAGCGTCAGGTTGACGTTCTTATTTTGCTACAGCAGGGGCTGGCCTCACGGTAATGCAGCGATGGTGTAAACTCCCTCCATGCAAACCATCCTCTTCTACAGCGCCGCCCTGATTTACGCCGCCTGCGCGCTGATGCCCACGCGCCAGCGCAACGGGATTTCGGGCGTGACGTTGGCCGCGTGGCTGGTGCACGGCGCGGCGCTGGGCATGGATATGGGCGGCCCCGGTGGCGTGCGGGTCGGTTTTGCGATCATGCTCTCGGCCGCGCTCTGGCTCTCGGTCGCCGCCTACTGGCTGGAAAACCGCAATTTTGCGCTGGACGGCCTGCGCCGCCTGGTGATGCCGTGCGCCGCGTTCGCTGCGGTCCTGCCGCCGCTGTTCCCCGGGTCGATGCTGCAGATGCAGGGCCAGTCGGCGGCATTCGGCTGGCATATCGTGGTTGCCGTACTGGCCTACAGCACGCTCACCATCGCCGCCTTTCACGCCATTCTGATGGCGCTGCAGGAGTCGCGCCTGCACACGCGCAACGCCAAACCAGGCTTCCTGGGCGCGGCGCTGGACCAGTTGCCGGCCCTGCTGACCATGGAGAAGCTGCTGTTTCGGCTGATCTGGATCGGCTTTGTTTTACTCAGTTTGACGGTGCTGTCGGGAATCGTGTTCTCGGAACAGCTGTTCGGCAAGGCACTGCGCTGGGACCATAAAAGCGTGTTTGCGGTCATTTCGTGGATCCTGTTCGCAGCGCTGCTGGTCGGGCGCAGCTGGCGTGGCTGGCGCGGCAAGACGGCGCTGCGCTTCACGCTGGCCGGTTTCGCCACGCTGGCGCTGGCCTACGTTGGCAGCCGGTTTGTCCTGGAAGTTGTTTTACATAGAGGGTTGGCATGATGATGCGTCTACTGTTCTGGCTGGCCCTGGCCGTGCTGGTGATTTTTGCAATCCGCTCGAAGGTGCGCGCCGCTGCGCGCGCCCAGGCCGAGGCACCGCGGCCCAACGCCCGCGCGGAAATCAGCGCCGAGTCGATGACCAGCTGCGCCCACTGCGGCCTGCATTTCCCTGCGTCGGAAGCCATCCACGCCGATGGCCTCGACTATTGCAGCCCGGCGCACGTGCGCCTGCCGCCACCGTAAGCTTGCCGTGATCTCCCGGCTGCAGGCGTTCACGCCAGCATCGCGCGCGTCGTTCTGGCGGTCGCTGCAAACGCTCAACATCACCCGTATCGTCATCGCGCTGGTGCTGCTGGCCTACATGACGATCGATGCGCGCGGCCTGCGCGCAGGCGTCGCGCCGGTGTACGCCCAGACCTGCGTGGCCTACTCGCTGATGGCGCTGCTGTTTGCCGCCGTGACCACCTACCGCCGCCGCCATTTCCTGCTGCAGCTCAGTATCCAGATCGCGCTCGACATCGCCGCCATCTCGCTGCTGTACATGACCGCCGGCGGCGTGCGCAGCGGGATGGGCATCCTGTACCTGTTTCCGCTGGCCGCCGCCGCGGTACTGGCGCCGCTGGTGCTGGCCCTGTTCTCGGCCGCGCTGGCCGCGCTGTTCGTGCTGGGCGACAGCGTCTACCGCATTTTGAGCGATGATCCCGACAGCGGCATCGTGCGCGCCGGGCTGTACGGCGCCGCCTTCATGGTGGTGGCGCTGGTGGTCAACCGCCTGGCCGCGCGCCTGATCGGCCAGGAAGACCTGGCCGCGCGCCACGGCGCCGACCTGCGCAGCCAGCAGGCGATTAACCGCATCGTGATTGCCGACGTGGGCGACGGGATCCTGGTGGTGGGGCGCGATGGTCGCGTATTTACCAGCAACCCGGCCGCGCGGCGCATGATGGGCATCGAAAGCGACGAGGGCGCCGGCTTCGGTTCGCCTGGCCAGATGCTGCTGACCGACGTGCGCGCGTTGGCGCCGATGGCGCAGGCGTTTGCCAACTGGCTGCGCGCGCCCGCGGGCGCGGCCACCGCATTTGTCTCGGTCAAACCGTACGACGACGACGCCGGCAGCGCCTGGCGCGGCCGGCGCGACGCCCCGGTCCACCTCAAGCTGCGCTTTGCGCGGGTGGAAGCAGCTGACGCGTTCGATATCGCGTCGGACCCCGGGCTGCACGGCGACAGCCTCGATCGCTGCGTCATTTTCATGCACGACGTGAGCGCCATCGAAAACCAGGCGCAGCAACTGAAACTGGCGTCGATGGGTCGCCTGACCGCCAGCATCGCCCACGAAGTGCGCAACCCGCTGTCGGCCATTGGCCACGCCACCGCCTTGCTGGCCGAAGATTTACCGGGCAAGGCCGAGCAGCGCCTGTTGAAGATCGTGGCGGACAATGTGGCACGCGTGAACCGCATGGTGGAAGACATCCTGCAACTATCGCGCAAGGTCCAGCCGAATGGTCAACCGGTGCAGCTCGACGTCTTCCTGGCCGAGCTGAAAGCCGAATTCGACGAGACCCATGCACTCGGCTCCGACGTCGTGTGGATCGGCGCCGTGGCGACCGGCAGCGTCAGCGAAGTGCGCTTCGACGCCCTGCACCTGCGCGAAGTGGTCGTCAACCTGCTCAACAACGCGACCCGCTACGCCAGCAAGACACCCGGCTCGATCCGCCTGTTCGCACTGCCGAACCGCGCCGGCAACATGGAACTGCACGTGCAGGACGACGGCCCCGGCATCACGGCCGAAGTGCGCGCCCACCTGTTCGAGCCGTTTTATACCACCTCCAGCAAGGGCACCGGCCTGGGCCTGTACCTGGCGCGCGAGCTGTGCCTGAACAACCGCGCCATGCTCGATTACGAATTCCGCTTCGATGTTGCCCATGCTGCCGGCGAACCGCGCTGCGCCAGCGGGCGCTTCGTGATCACGTTTGCGGCGCCGAACCGGCCTGACCGCAGTCTATTGAACAATCCTCCCACCGAAAGAGCGCCATGAGTTCACCCCGCATCCTGATCGTCGACGACGAGGACGATTTGCGCGAACTGCTCGAGATCACGCTGCTGAAAATGGGCCTGGACGTCGACGGCGCCGCCAACCTGGCGAGCGCGCGCGACTTCTATGCCAAAAATGATTACGCGCTGGTGCTGACCGACATGCGCCTGCCCGATGGCCTGGGGCTGGAACTGGTGCGCGAAGTGGCGGCCGCCGGCAAGGGCACGCCAATCGCCGTGATCACCGCCTACGGCAGTGCCGACAATGCCGTCATCGCCCTGAAGGCCGGCGCCTTCGATTACGTCTCCAAGCCGGTGGTGCTGGACGAACTGCGCGTGCTGGTGCAATCGGCCCTGAAGCTGCCCAGCAGCGTGCCCGGCAAACCGGCGTCCGTCGGCGGCACGGCGTCGCGCCTGATCGGCGACTCGGCCGTCATGCAGGCACTGCGCGCCCAGATCGACCGGCTGGCGCGTTCGATGGCGCCAATTGCGATTACGGGCGAGTCGGGCAGCGGCAAGGAACTGGCGGCGCGCGAAATCCACGCCCAAAGCGCGCGCGCCGGCCAGCCCTTTATCGCGGTGAACTGCGGCGCGATCCCCGAGGCGCTGATGGAAGCCGAGTTTTTCGGCTATCGCAAGGGCGCTTTCACGGGTGCGGTCGACGAACGCGACGGCTTTTTCCAGGCGGCCCACGGCGGCACCCTGATGCTCGACGAAGTGGCCGACCTGCCGCTGGCAATGCAGGTGAAGCTGCTGCGTGCGATCCAGGAGCGACGGGTGCGCAAGATCGGCGCCACGGCGGAAGAAGCGGTGGACGTGCGCATCATCAGCGCCACCCACAAGAACCTGGAGCAATGCGTGGAGCAGGGCGCCTTCCGGCAGGATTTGTTTTATCGCCTGAACGTGATCGAGCTGGCGCTGCCGGCGCTGCGCGAACGCCTCGATGACCTGGCCGTGCTGACCGATGGCATATTAAAACGGCTGGCGGGGCCGGGGCAGCCTGCGCTGCTGGGCGCCGGGGTGCTCGACATCCTGCGCGCGTATTCCTTTCCGGGCAACGTGCGCGAACTTGAAAATGTGCTGGAACGGGCGCTGGCGTATGCGGACCACGGGGTCATCGAAGTGGGCGATCTGGCGCTCAAGGGGGCCAAACTGGCGCAATTACCAGTCAATGCGCCAGTCACTGCGCCAGTGCCGGCGCCAGTGGCGGTGGCGGAGGCGGCTGCGGTCTCCGCGCCGGTCGCTGCACCCGCCGCGGAAGCGCCCTTGCCGAACAGCCTGCCCGACTACCTGGAGCAAATCGAGCGCGACATCATTGTGCGGGCGCTGAACCAGACCCAGTTCAACCGGACCCAGGCTGCTGCCTTATTGGGCATCGGGGTGCGCCAGCTACGCTATCAGATGCAAAAATTAAACATCAATGACCCGGAGTCCTGAGCGGGTCAACGCTAAAAAGTTAGCACTCGCTAACCCCCTATGCCCCATTTGCTTTGCGCTTCAAAAAGTCAAGGGTGCGCGCCTTGAAAATGCGGCTAAATTGAGAATTTAATCACTTGCCGTGCGCCGGCGCCGGTACTACAATTAGTCTCATATCAAGGCAGGACACTAGATGTAGTGGTAGCAGCCTCTAGCCAACTCTCTAGCTCTTTCGTATTGATGTTGCAAAGAAACTTTCACCGAGCGTTTTTTTACCAGCATTACACGACGTTTTCAATACCCCAATGAATCAGTTTGCCGGCGCGCTTAGCAGCCGGTTGGACGTTTTTTTTCTCGTTTTATCGGCGCCAGCGCGACTGCGCGCCTTCCTGGAGGCTTCATGCATACTTCGTCAGACATTTCCACCAATCCACAGCACGGCACGCCAGGTATGCCCGGTGCGGCGGTCGACACCAGCGCTGCCGCAATCGCGGCGCGTGGTGACTACCGCATCATCCGCCGCAACGGCGCCGTGGTTGCGTTCGAGCCATCGAAGATCTCGGTCGCCATGACCAAGGCTTTCCTGGCCGTCGCCGGCGGCCATGGCGCCGTGTCGGCACGCATCCGTGAACTGGTGGAAGGCTTGACGGCCAATGTCGTGACGGCCCTGGTGCGGCGCCAGCCAACCGGCGGCACCTTCCATATTGAAGATGTGCAGGATCAGGTCGAACTGTCCTTGATGCGTTCGGGCGAGCATGATGTGGCCCGTGCTTACGTGCTGTACCGCGCCAAGCAGATGGAAGAACGCAGGGTTGCCAAAGAAGCGCAGGGCGGTTCCGCCGTCGTGGCGCCACAAATCACGGTGGTGGAAAACGGCGTGCGCCGCACCCTCGACATGAGCGCCGTCACCGGCCTGATCAACGCCGCCTGCGTCGGCCTGGAAAAGCACGTCGATGCCGACGCCATCCTCGCCGAAACCCTGAAAAACCTGTACGACGGCGTGCCCGTCGAAGAGCTGCACAAGTCGGCCATCCTGGCCGCCCGCGCCCTGATGGAAAAAGACCCGGCCTACAGCCAGGTCACGGCCCGCATCCTGCTGCACACCATCCGCAAGGAAGTGTTCGGCAAGGACGTTGCGCAAGCCAACGCCGCGGCCCAGTACCTGACGTATTTCCCTGAATACATCGCCAAGGGTATCGCCAACGACTTGCTGGACAAGGAACTGGCCACCTTCGACCTGGCGCGCCTGGCCAAGGCCATCGTCGCCGACCGCGATTTGCAGTTCGGCTACATCGGCCTGCAAACCCTGTATGACCGTTATTTCCTGCACGTGCGTGACGTGCGCATCGAAATGCCACAGGCCTTCTACATGCGCGTCGCGATGGGGCTGTCCCTGCGCGAAGCGGACCGCGAAGCGCGCGCCATCGAGTTTTACAACCTGCTGTCGTCGTTTGACTTCATGAGCTCGACGCCAACCCTGTTCAATGCCGGTACGCTGCGCTCGCAACTGTCGTCGTGCTATCTGACCACCGTGTCGGATGACCTGGAAGGCATCTACGACGCCATCAAGGACAACGCGCTGCTGGCCAAATACGCCGGCGGCCTGGGCAATGACTGGACGCCAGTGCGCGCCTTGGGCGCCCACATCAAGGGCACCAACGGCAAATCGCAAGGCGTGGTGCCGTTCCTGAAAGTGGTCAACGACACGGCAGTGGCCGTGAACCAGGGCGGCAAGCGCAAGGGCGCCGTCTGCGCCTACCTGGAAACCTGGCACATGGACATCGAGGAATTCCTCGACCTGCGCAAGAACACGGGCGACGATCGCCGCCGCACCCACGACATGAACACGGCCAACTGGATTCCGGACATGTTCATGAAGCGCGTGATGGAAAAGGGCGACTGGACGCTGTTCTCGCCATCCGAAACGCCCGATTTGCACGACAAGGTCGGCAAGGCATTCGAAGCGGCATACCTCGGCTACGAAGCCAAGGCCGCTGCCGGCGAAATGCGCGTGTTCAAAAAGATCGCCGCGCTCGACCTGTGGCGCAAGATGCTGTCGATGCTGTTTGAAACGGGCCACCCATGGATCACGTTCAAGGATCCATGCAACATCCGTTCGCCGCAGCAACACGTCGGCGTTGTCCACAGCTCGAACCTGTGCACCGAAATCACCCTGAACACCAGCAGCGATGAAATCGCCGTCTGCAACCTCGGTTCGATCAACATGCCTGCCCACATGAAAGAGGGCAAGCTGGACGCGGTCAAGCTGCAAAAGACGGTGCGTACCGCGATGCGCATGCTGGACAACGTCATCGACATCAATTATTACGCGGTCGAGAAGGCGCGCAATTCGAATATGCGCCACCGCCCGGTCGGCATGGGCATCATGGGCTTCCAGGATTGCCTGCACATGATGCGCATTCCGTACGCCTCGAACGAAGCAGTCACCTTCGCCGATACGTCGATGGAAACGGTGTGCTACTACGCCTACCTGGCTTCGACCGAACTGGCCGAAGAGCGCGGCCGCTACGAGTCGTATGCCGGTTCGCTGTGGGACCGTGGCATCCTGCCGCAAGACTCGGTTCAATTGCTGGCGGACGAGCGCGGCGGCTACCTCGAGCAGGACATGAGTTCCAGCATGGACTGGACCCTGGTGCGCGACCGTATTAAACAGTTCGGCATGCGCAACTCGAATTGCGTGGCAATTGCCCCGACCGCCACCATTTCGAACATCATCGGCGTGTCGGCCTGCATCGAGCCAACGTTCCAGAATCTGTATGTGAAATCGAATCTGTCCGGCGAATTCACCGACATCAATGCCTATCTGGTGCGTGATTTGAAGGCGCGTGACCTGTGGGATGAAGTCATGATTTCCGACCTGAAATATTTCGACGGTTCGCTGGCGAAGATCGACCGCATCCCGCAAGACCTGCGCGATCTGTACGCGACGGCCTTCGAAGTCGAGCCGAAGTGGATCGTTGAAGCTGCTTCGCGCCGCCAGAAGTGGATCGATCAGGCCCAGTCGCTGAACATCTATATGGCTGGTGCGTCGGGCAAGAAACTGGACGAAACCTATAAGCTGGCATGGCTGCGTGGCCTGAAAACCACATACTACCTGCGCACCATTGCTGCGACGCACATGGAAAAATCGACGTCCCGTACCGGCGCGCTGAACGCGGTGAACGTGGATGGCGGCGCGTCTGGTCCGTTGATGAATGCACCGGCTGCCGCGCCTGTAGCAGCTGCCGCATTTTCTGCGGTGGTATCGACGCTGCCGGCGACGACGGAAGAAGATGGCGAAGCATGCTATCTGCGTCCTGGTGACGACGGTTTCGAGGAATGCGAAGCGTGTCAGTAAATTGACAAGCGGGCTTGCTGGCCGGCGGCGCAAAGCGTTGACGGCCAGCGGATTTACTGAAATACACCATCGGCAAGGCCATTGTGGTTTTGCCCAAAGAAGGAACAAACATGCTGTCATGGGATGAAGAAACAAGCGCCCCCGCGCAAGCACCGGTAACGCCGGCCAATATGGACGGCGCGCCTGTCGCCGCCGAGGCGGTCGCCAAGCGCGTCAATGCCGACGACAAGCGCATCATCAACGGCAAGACCGACGTGAACCAGCTGGTCCCGTTCAAATACAAATGGGCGTGGGACAAATACCTGGCCGGTTGCGCCAACCACTGGATGCCGCAGGAAGTGAACATGCAGCGCGACATCGAACTGTGGAAAAACCCGAATGGCCTGACCGATGACGAGCGTCGCCTGGTCAAGCGCAATCTCGGCTTTTTCGTCACCGCCGATTCGCTGGCCGCCAACAACATCGTGCTGGGCACCTATCGCCATATCACGGCGCCGGAATGCCGCCAGTACCTGCTGCGCCAGGCCTTCGAAGAAGCGATCCATACGCACGCTTACCAGTACATCGTCGAGTCCCTCGGCCTCGATGAGCAGGAAATTTTCAATGCTTACAACGAAGTAGCGTCGATCCGCAACAAGGACCAGTTTCTGATCCCGTTCATCGACACCCTGACCGACCCGGCCTTCACCACCGGCACCACGGAAAACGACCAGAAGCTGCTCAAATCGCTGATCGTGTTTGCATGCCTGATGGAAGGCTTGTTCTTCTACGTCGGCTTTACCCAGATTCTGGCGCTGGGCCGGCAGAATAAAATGATGGGCGCGGCCGAGCAGTACCAGTACATCCTGCGCGACGAGTCGATGCACTGCAATTTTGGTATCGACCTGATCAACACGATCAAGATGGAAAACCCGCTGCTGTGGACGCCAGCCTTCCGCGACGAGATCAAGGCCCTGTTCATGGAGGCCGTCGACCTCGAGTATGCCTACGCCGAAGACACCATGCCACGCGGCGTGCTGGGTCTGAATGCTGCCATGTTCAAGGGTTACCTGCGCTTCATCGCCAACCGCCGCGCGACGCAGATCGGCCTGGAGCCGCTGTTCCCGAACGAAGAAAACCCGTTCCCGTGGATGAGCGAAATGATCGACCTGAAGAAAGAACGCAACTTCTTCGAGACCCGCGTCACCGAGTACCAGACGGGTGGGGCGCTGAACTGGGAGTAAGCCGGTTCGCGTCATTCTCAAAAAAACCCGGCCCAGCTGCGCCGGGTTTTTTTTTGCTTTGATCGTTTGCCTTGGTGCACATAACTAACCGCTGCGCCAACCGCTCGATGGCGCAGGAAGGGACATGCAGCGCGAAACGGCAAACACCGTGGCTTGGCGGATCGACCCGCCGACCTTAGCGCTGATGCGTCAGAGCCCGCGCCTGACGTCATCCCGCATCAAGCGACGCCGGCGCGCGCCGCCTGACCCAGCCGCTCCAGCGTACCGGCTCCACCAGCGCCATGTGCGGCACCGTCAGTGCGGCCAGTCCGATAAATAGCCATCGGATCAGGCCCGCTTCGAGCGGCTGCGCGCGCCAGCAGTACGCAGCGGCAGCGCCAAGCAAGAGCGTGCCGAGCATGGGAAGCAGCGCGGTTCGACCGAGCCGCGCGGCCGGCCCGGCACCGGCGCCGACATAGTGCCAGGTGCGCACGATGTGGCGGGCGCTGTGCATGGCGCAAAAGAACACGGCGAACCCCAGAAGCGGCGGCGCCAGCAGGGCCAGTGCCGCCGTCGCCGCCATTTCAAGGCCGCTCAGCCAGTCGCTGCGCGCCTGCCAGACCACCGTCAGCGCCGTGGCCAGGAGCCACGGCCCGCTTAGTTGGTGCAACACAGAAGCCTGCGCGCGAGCTGCCTGCGGCATCACCAGGCAGGCAAACAGACGCGCCATCTCCCCTTCATGTAGCAACGCCGGCAACACGATGACGGCGCCGCCAAACAGCAGTCGCGCCGTCACACCGGTGCCGCGCGCCGGATCGCCCGAAAAATGCAGCGCTGACAGCATCAGGAAGCTGGCCAGGAACAGTTGCGGCACGTACTGCCACAACAGCACCACCAACAGCGCCGTGCCCAGGTACGCCAGCACGAAGCCGCACCATCCGCGCATACCGCGCACACCGTACAGTTCCTCGGCGAACACCGGGTCGAGTGCGCCGTGCGGTACGCCGAGCAGCAAGATCAGTGCAGCCATCAGAAACAGCACGGCGGCGCCATCGGGCGCGGGGGCAAAGCCGGCGGCGGCGACGGCCGCAACGGCGAAGCCGATGGCACAAAACGACAATCCCTGGGCACGGAGCGCCGTCATGGCGCAGACGCGGCGCTGCGACGCGCCGCCCGATCGGCGAGTGCAGCGGGCAGATGACGCAGGGTCGGCGCAGCAATGACGGGCGTTGGAAGCAGCACCTGACCAGCTAGTAAGACAGCACGCGGGTACATTGTTTTGCTCCAACGATTAAAAAATTCCACTGGGGCTCGTGGCCCCCGTGGATCATGCGCTCACCTCCCAACGTTGCGCTCAGGCGCCAATCTTGCGTTCGCCAGACGACACGGACACATGCTCGTCGGAGGCAGATTTGCGCACCGCAATCATGTAGACAAGTACCCCAAACACCGCTTTTGCGACGATGTCAGCGATCGTGTATCCCACCTGGACAGCCGTGGTGGCGGCACCGCCGGTGAAGCCGATCATCGGGAACACGAACACCACCGGGTAGAAGCACCACGACACCACGGTCAGCCAGCGTGCAGCGCTGATCAAGCCGCGCGCTGATTCCGGTTGCGAGGCGATCGACCTTTTCAAGCCGACGAACAAGTCGTAGACAATAATGACGAAGGGAATCATGGCAAGCGCCCACCAGAGCCAGCGCGTGCCTGGGACGGCGGAAATTTCACCGGGATAGCCAAGCACGACCATCAGCGCTGCCAAGAAGCCCAGCTTGGTCCCTTTCGCCACCGTCTCGGCCGGCGACAAACGCATCACCAGAATCAGTTCGATCAACAGCAGCGGTACCGTTAGCAGCCAGTCGACGTAGCGGTAGGCGTCGTTGAATTTGGCGCCCGTGGCTGCCACCTGGCCTGCCGTCACCGTGTACGATGCTTCCCACGAGGCGAAAATACGCACGTAGTGATAGGCCGCGATCAGCGTGACGATACCGGTGATGGTAATGGCAGTCTTGTAGGTGGACGCCACCTGGGAACGACCCAGAAAAAAGAATACCGTGGCCGCTCCCATGACGGCGATGGCAAATGAAAATGCGTTAAAAACAAGTTCGTACTGGTCTAATGTGATGCTTTCCATAAAGTCTCCTGTTCTTTCGAGTTCATAAGCTGATTATTGTTATTCCGCTTCAAAAAGAATCCTTCACGGATCCGCCTCCTTCTCCTCATATCAAAGCCATTATTCGATGTGGCTATCGACAGCACGCGCACCAAAGACTCGAACACTACTACGCAGGCATCGAATTCCCCATTGCAGCATGCAATGCGGCACCGCTCCCGTGTTCTTCGAGCATTCCAATACGCATTGGATGTTGTCATTGCTTGCTATCGAGTTCAAACAGACTTCATTGAAATGGCTTTGCTCATGATTGGACGTATTTCGGAACCAATAGTTGCACGCGCACGAAAAATAAGTGATCGTATCGTGCTGATCGGCATCAATAGTTGTTCTGCAATTTCTTGGTAACTCAATTCATCGCGCTCGCGCAGCAGGAAAGCACTGCGCATACTTGGCGACAAATTAGCGATCGACTGGTCAATTCCGGCTGCCAACTGTGCACCCATCAAATATTCGTCCGGGCCGGGCGCCAAACCCTGCCAGTTGGCATTTTCCAGCGGCGTCATCGTTTCAAGCAGCAGATCCATCGGAATCGCGTTTTCGGCGCGCGCCTGCCCGTCCCTGAAATAGGTGGTGGTGAGGTTTCGTGCGATCGCGTGCAGCCAGGTTGAGAAGGCGCTTTCGAAACGGAACCCTGGCAAGTTGCGGTAGGCGCGCAGGAATGCTTCCTGGGTCAGTTCCTCGGCCACTGCGGCATTGCCCACCGAGGTGTTGATCAGCGCCGCCACACGGCGCTGGTATTTCGTCACCAGCACTTCAAAGGCGCGCAGGTCACCCTCGCAAAAGCGGCGGATCAGTGTGTCGTCGACTTTGCCAATCTCAGAGAGTGCAGGCCGCTGACACGTCTTTAATAATGTTGACATCATGTCTCCTCGTACAAGCGTCTCCGGCTTATATCAATCGGTCGTCTCTTTATTTCTAAAACGACACAATAGTAACTTAGTTTCGACAAAGTCAAAGCGGTTCCGGGCGATCAATGCAAAGCATTCCAAATTTTTATCCGTTGCACATATTCACAGTTGCCAATAAAAAATAGCGCGCCGCCCCATTGGTAACAATGTTCGCAGAAATTATCATTTACCTGTCCATTCATTTCGGATAGGGAAGTTAAGACCTATGCAAGAGAGTTCATTGACCCAATATTGAACCGATATTTTAATGTCATGTTTAAAATGCAACTGCGCGCAAGGTTTTTGAGCGCATAATCGCTACGACATGTGCCGAGAACATGTTTAATTCCATATGCATAGATCTAATTCTGGAACGTGTCACATAGAAAATTTCAGGCCGCTTATTTTTCGGCTTCTATTATTTTTGTAGCATCACTTTTTCCTTAAAGGAACTGGCAATGAAAAAAATTCTGATGGCACTCTCTCTGTCTCTGGCATTTGGTGTTGCGCAAGCGGCAGATATTGTCGATACGGCCAAGGCGGCGGGCTCATTCAATACCCTGGTGAGCGCAATCGAAGCCGCTGGCCTGGTCGATACACTCAAGGGCGCCGGTCCATTCACCGTGTTTGCACCGACCGACGCCGCATTCGCAAAAATCCCGAAGGCGAAGCTCCATGCCTTACTCAAGGATAAGGCTGCGCTGACCAAGGTGCTGACGTACCACGTTGTGGCAGGCAAGGTGATGGCAGCCGATGTCAAGCCGGGCGCCGTCCCAACGGTACAGGGCAGCAAGCTCACGGTGAGCGTGAAGGCTGGAAAAGTCATGGTCGACAAAGCCCACGTGACGAAGACCGATATCGCTGCCGACAATGGCGTGATCCATGTGATCGACACGGTCCTCATGCCAAAGTAACTGGCCGTCGTTCAGGTGCTGGCCTCCTGCACGGTGCCAGTCAGGACGAGGAAACACCGGGCTTCGGCTGCCATGCCGTTCAGTTAATACTGAGCGGCATTTTTATGTCGGTCTTGTAAACGCCGAGGTTTGCTGTTGAAGGGTTCTAACAGTTAGCCCGGAACTTAATTAAGCATGGCTAGTCATATTCAATATGAACCAGCCGATACCGATCAGCGCTGCGGCGAAAGCTTTGGGCGTCTCGGCCAGCACATTACGTCGCTGGGAGAGGAGTGGCAAGCTCAAGCCGGCCAGGACGGAAGGCGGGCAGCGGCGCTACAACCTTGCAGAACTGCAGCCAAGACGATTTTTCGTGACGCCTGAGACGCGTAAATCGATTGCCTACGCACGCGTTTCCAGCCATGACCAGAAAGCCGATCTCGAGCGTCAAAAGCAGGTCCTTGAACTATATTGCGCGAGCCAGGGATGGACGTTCGAGGTCATCGCTGACCTTGGTTCAGGAATGAACTATCAGAAGAAGGGGTTGAAAAAGCTGCTCGATGACATCCTCGCCGACAAGGTCGGGCGCCTGGTTCTCACGCACAAGGATCGACTGTTGCGCTTCGGCGCCGAACTGGTGTTTGCCATCTGCCAGGCCAAAAACGTCGAGGTCGTGATCATCAATCATGGCGAGGACACGAGTTTTGAACAGGAGCTCGCTGGCGACGTGCTGGAGATCATTACCGTGTTCTCGGCGAGATTGTACGGAATCCGCAGCCACAAGAATCAGAAGCTGATCGCGGGCGTGCGCTCCGCCCTCAAGGAGGCGCAGTGCAGCTAGCCCACCGCATCCGGCTCGATCCCAACAATGTGCAGGCAACGGGTTTATCGAAAGCCGCCGGCGTTGCGCGCTTCGCCTACAACTGGGCGCTCGCTCAGTGGCAGCGCCAATATGACCTGTCCAAAACAGACGCTGCGCTGCCCAAGCCGAGTGAAGCGGCATTGCGTCGCCAACTGAACGCCATCAAACGCAGTACGTTCCCGTGGATGCTGGAGGTGACGAAGAACGCGCCACAGATGGCAATCATCCAGTTGGGTCGGGCGTTTGAAAACTTTTTCAAGTGGATTTCCCGCTACCCGACGTTCCGGAGGAAGGGCCGGGACGACCGTTTTACGATCACCAACGACCAGTTCTACGTCGAAAAGAAACGAATCCGCATTCCGAAACTGGGCAGGGTGCGCATGCGCGAGTCGTTGCGGTATGCAGGTCATCTTGTTTCGGCGACGGTCTCGCGCCATGCCGGCCACTGGTACGCCAGCATCACAGTCGATACCCCTGACGATCCACCATTGCCGCAAGCCGAAAACCAAGGCGTGGCGGGTGTGGACCTGGGCATTACGGCGTTGGCGACGTTGTCCAACGGTGAGAAAGTCGTGGGCCCGAATGCTCTCAAAACGCTGCTGAACAAAATGCGCCGCCTCGCGCGCAGCCTGTCGAGAAAGGTAAAAGGTTCACAGAACCGAGACAAGGCGAAGATGAAGCTGGCGAAGCTGCACGCCAAAATAGCCGATATGCGCCGCGACTGTCTGCACAAGCTGACGAAAGACATCACGCGCCGTTTTCACACGATCGTGATCGAGGACCTAGTCAGAATCGCCGGGATAGCCTTGCGCTTGCAAGCGCAAGTCGCTGCGCAGGCTCGCCGCACGCGGCTCGAAACCCCTGCTACGCCAGCTCACTTACAAGACTGCTCGCCGCGGTGGCACGCTGATCGTTGCAGATCGCTGGTATGCGAGCAGCGAGCTGTGTTCAAACTGCGGATACAAGCTGGCGTCGCTCGATCTGGGATCGAGGCAATGGGTTTGCTCTGCTTTCGATGTGCACCATGACCGCGACGTCAATGCGGCCATCAACTTGAGAGATCTGGCGGTGAGTTCCACCGTCATTGCCTGTGGAGGGGCCAGCGCTGATTTTGCGTGCAAACGCAAGATGAAACTGTTCCCGGCGAAGCAGGAATCCAACGGCAAGAAAGCTTAACTACGATTAAGTTTGCATAAGTTTGGAAGAACGGATCCCACACACCGTCATGCTGCCTGGTGATGGTCGACGCTACTTCCCACTTCCTTGCCAACCACCTTGACGCGCCTGACTGGCGAACATTTGCCCGTTGAGTGGATCGAAGAAGCACGATTGAAGGCTGAGCATCGCCGCGCGCCGCTGGGCCCGTGCGCCAACCCTTGCGGTTGGCGAACATCCCGCCTCGCAAGATCGTACAAGACCGGCGCACCGCATCGCTTCACGATGTGAGCTTATGAAAACCCAATCACCCTCGACTCTCCTCGGTCACCTGCAAGTGGTCATGGCCATGTGCATTGTCGGCAGCTCAGTCGTTGCCGGCAAATTCATCAGCATGGAACTCCCCGTCTTCGTGGCCTCCTTCGTACGTTTTTTGCTGGCGGCCATGGTCCTGCTGCCGCTGCACTACCGCAAAGCCGGTACCTGGGCGCGACCGGCCCGCGCCGACATGGTTCTGTTGACGCTGCAGGCCGTGTTCGGCGTCTTCCTGTTTTCGGTGTGCCTCCTGCTCGGCCTCGCGCGCAGCAGTGCTCTGCATGCCGGTCTGGTCATGGGCACGCTACCGGCCGTCAGCGCGCTGATGGCGGTGCTGCTGTTGCGCGAGCGCCTCGATGCGCGTTACATCGTCGGCATTGCGCTGGCGGTGGCGAGTAGCCTGGTGCTGGCGCTGGGTAGTCAGGCGGGTGGCCCGGGCGGGCTGCCTGGCATGCTGCTGATCCTGGGCGCGGTCGTTTGCGAAGCGCTGTTCTCCAGCCTTGGCAAGTTGGCCGGGCATAGCGTGGACCCGGTCACCATGGCCACCTCGATGGCAGTGCTGGGCACCGTGTTGTTCTTGCCCTGTGCGCTGTGGGAGGCGCGCACGCTCGACTTTGGCGCGGTGTCGATGCGGGCCTGGCTGTTCCTGTTGTACTACGCCCTCGTTGTTACCGTGCTCGGCTTCATCCTGTTCTACGCCGGCCTGGCGCGCATTTCTTCCGTCGCTGCCGGCATGCACATGGCGTGGGTGCCCCTGTCCGCCACGGTGGTCGCCGTGACCTTTCTCGGTGAGCCGTTCGGCCTGCACGAAGTGCTGGCGGCCGTGGCCATCGTCGCAGCGGTGCTGGTGGTCAGCGTCGGACGACCGCCTGGCGCTGCCGGACCGACCTTGCCAGCCGACCGGGAGTCAGGCCAAGAAAGCGACGGAAATGCCGCGTGAAGTGGGCCTGGTCGGTAAAGCCGGTGGCAAACGCCGTGTCGGCCAGCAAACTGCCAGCGGCGATCATGCGCTGGGCGCACTGCAGGCGACGATTCAGGTGGTAGGCATATGGCGCCATCCCGACCATGGCGCTGAAGCTGCGTACCAGGTGGAAGGTATCCATGTCGGCCACGCGCGCCAGTTCCGCCAGTGTCACGCTGCGCTCGCATACCGTGTCGAGCAGGTCGCGCACGCGCGCGATGGCGCTGGCCGACGCGCTGCTGTCGCTGGCGACGCCGCTGGCAAGCCGCCCCAGGCGTGCCAGCAACAAGGCGTGGGCGCACTCGCCGGCCATCGCATCGGTCCCCGCCGTGCTGGCATTGGCAAGCGCTGTGAAGTGCGACACGGCACAGGCGTCGTCGATGACGTGCTGCCGGAAAACGATGGGACTGGACCTCGTTTGCCTGCCCAGCGCCGTGCACAGCGCATCCGGTTCAAGGAACAAATTGGTGTAGGTCCAGCCCTGCGCATCGGCCTCGCTGCTGTGTACTTGCGCGGGATTCATGACGCACAGCTGACCCGGGCGTGCGGCCCAGCGCGTGCCTGCGCAGGCAAAGCGGTTCACGCCACGCTGGACCAGTCCGATGGAGTAGCCTTCGTGCATGTGGCGGGGGAACGCAAAGGCGCGAAACGTGCCCTGAATGAGCAAGTTGCCGGTGGTGTTGGGCAGCACCTCTGAGGTAATGCTTTCTTTCATGGTCATTGCGGCGCACCGGCCGGCTGCATGGTGCTAAATAAACAGGATAAAAACAGGATAAGCGGAAACGGCCCCGATTTGGTAAAGGTTTGTTCCGAGGCGACAATAATCCCCCAGTCCCTGTAGACTAGCTGACCATACTGCATGGCCGCGTGGGCGGCCACGACACCACCAGCAAAGCGCCTGATGACGATCTACCCCGACCTGGTGATATGTGAACATTGCGACGCCGTCTACCAGCGCCGGGATTTGGCCAAGGGCCAGGTGGCGTCCTGCACCACCTGCACGGCCATCGTCTACCAGGCCCATAACCTGAACGTGCACCAACGCCTGGCCCTGTCCGTCACCGCGGCGATCGTGTTTCTGATCGCCAATATCTGTCCGGTCATCACCATCAATCTGCACGGCCTGGAGAGCCACACGACCATGTGGCAGGCGGCCCTCGCGCTGGCGCAGGGCGATGCCGCCCCGATTGCTTTGCCGACCGCGGCCGTGGCCGTGCTGGTGCCGTTCCTGCAGATCGCGATCCTGATCTGGGTGCTGCTGTTCGCCCGCACCGGCCGGCGCGCGCCCGGCTTTGCGCCGGCCATGAAAATGCTGCATATTTTGCGGCCGTGGAGCATGGTGGAAGTGTGCATGCTGGGCATCCTGGTGGCTGTCATCAAGCTGTCGAGCCTGGTGCAGGTGGTCGCCGGCGCCGGGATCTGGGCCACGGCGGGGCTGATGATTCTGATGACGCTCATTGCCGGACGCGACGTCAGCCAGCTGTGGGGCTTGACGCAGCCGCCCGCAGCGGAGCAGCAATGAGCGGCGTCCCGCGCGCGCGCGCGCTCGGCCTCATCGCTTGCCACGTTTGCAATGCCGTGTGCGACGACATCCACGACGCCGGGCCACCGGCCTCGTGTCCGCGCTGCGGCAACCACCTGCACCGGCGCCGGCCCGACAGCCTGCGCCGCGCCACCGCCTACCTGATCGCAGCGCTGATTTTTTATATTCCTGCCAACCTGTATCCGGTGATGTACACCACCTTCCTCGGCAGCGGCTTCGGCAGCACCATCATGGAAGGCATCATCGACTTCTGGAATGGCGGCTCGTATGGCATCGCCCTGGTCATTTTTATTGCCAGTATCGGCGTGCCGTGCGTGAAATTTGCGATCCTGGGACTGCTGCTGGTCACCTGCAAGCGCAAGAGCCGGTGGGCGCGCAAGGAGAGGACGAAGCTGTATCACGTGGTCGAAATGATCGGTTACTGGTCTTTCCTCGACGTGCTGGTGGTGGCCGTGGTGGCGTCGCTGGTGGAGTTCGGGGCGCTGAGCACGACGCAGCCGCGCGTGGGGATCCTGTTTTTCGGTGCGGTGGTCATCCTGACCATGCTGTCGGCGATGAGTTTTGATGCAAGATTAATTTGGGATGATGACGACGCATGAAGCAAACAACTGAACAACAACCGGGCGAGCCGGCGCTGTCGACGCGCCGCTGGAATACCTGGCTGGTCTGGCTGCTGCCGGCCGTGGCGGCCCTGATCGGCCTGTCGCTGGTGGTGCACGCTTGGCTGGGGCAGGGGCCCGAGATCACGATCCACTTCAAGACTGCGGCCGGCCTGGAAGCGGGCAAAACGCGCGTCAAGTACAAGGACCTGACCATCGGCAGCGTCAAATCGGTGCGGCTGGCCGCCGACGGCTCGTATGTCGCGGTCGGCATTGCGCTGATCAAGACCGATATGGATTTCATCCGCGACGATACCAAATTCTGGGTGGTGCGGCCACGCATTTCCCTGGCGGGTATTTCCGGCATCGATACGCTGGTGTCGGGCGCGTATATTGCGGTCGATACCGGCAAGTCGGAGGAAACGACGAAAACCTTCAAGGGTCTCGAGGCGGCGCCGAACATCATCAGCGGCACGCCGGGGCGCTCGTTTAACCTGCGCACCCCCGACCTGGGCTCGCTCGACATCGGCTCGCCGATTTATTATCGCCGCGTCGAAGTGGGCCACGTGGCCTCGTACCGCCTCGACGCCGATGGCACGGCGGTCAGCGTGCAGCTGTTCGTCGATGCGCCGTACGACAAATTCGTCACCCAGGACACGCGCTTCTGGAGCGCCAGCGGCGTCGACCTCTCGCTGGGGGCCGACGGCCTCCAGCTCAAGACCCAGTCGATCGCAGCCGTCCTCGGTGGCGGCCTGGCCTTCGGCGCGCCCGATGCCAGCCGTGCGGCCATGGCAGCCAAGGACGCCACCTTCAGCCTGTTCAAGGACCAGGAAGCCGCCATGGCGCCGCCGGACGGCGAGGCGCTGCCGATCCAGCTGCGCTTCGAGCAGTCGCTGCGTGGCCTGTCGATCGGCGCGCCGGTCGAGTTTTCTGGCGTGCGGGTGGGCAAAGTGATCTCGATGGAGCTCGACTTCGACGCGGCGCGCGGGCGTTTCCCGACCATCGTCAACGTGGAGGTCTATCCGCAGCGGCTTGGCCGCGTGCTGGGCCAGATCGAACAACGCTACAGCGGTGACCTGATGGAGCGCTCCGCCCTGTTCCTGCAAAGCCTGGTGGAGAAGGGCATGCGCGCGCGCGCCAGGTCGGGCAACCTGTTGACCGGCCAGCTGTATATCTCGTTCGACGCCGTCCCGACTGCGAAAAAAGTCAGCTTCGATATCGCCGCGCGCCCGCTCGAATTACCCACCGCCGCCAGCGATGTCGACCGCATCCAGGAGCAGGCCGCCAACATCGTCGCCAAGATCGACCGCATCCCGCTCGACGACATCGGCAAGAAGCTCGATGCCTCGATCGGTAGCCTGGACAGCGCCCTCAAGCAGGTGCAGGGCACAACCCTGCCCGCAGCGAACCAGGCGATGAACAGCCTGAATGCGACGCTCACCCAGGTCGACAAAAAAGTGCTGCCGGAAGCGACCCAGACGCTGCAGCAGGCGCGCGCCACCCTGGGCGCCGCCAAAGGTATGGTGGCCGACGACGCCCCGCTGCAGCAAAACCTGAACCAGACCTTGCTCGAACTGCAGCGCAGCGCCCGTTCGCTGCGCACACTCACCGACCTGCTGGGCCGTGAACCGGAAGCCCTGATCCGCGGCCGCGCCAGGGTCGGCCCGTCCACGCCCTCTTCGACCCCCGTCCCGAACGCTTTGGAGCCAAGCCGATGACCCGTACTTTATCCCTCCTGACGATCGTGCTGGCGCTGGCTGGCTGCGCGTCCGACCCGGTCCACTACCACACGCTGTCGGCGCCGGCGGCCGCGCGCGCTGCCGGCCAAAGCGCACCGTTCGCCATCGACGTGCTGGCGGTCGGTATCCCGGCCCAGCTCGACCAGCAGCAACTGGTGGTGCGCCAGGGCGCCACCAGCCTGGTGGTGCAGGACGGCGAACGCTGGTCAGGACCGTATGCGGACGAGATCAGGAATGCCCTGGCGGCGCAGCTGGCCGCCAGCCTGAACGCGCAGGACATGTCGGGCTTGGGCCGCGTCGACGGGCAGCCGCTGCTGCGCATCCAGGTGCAGGTGCGCCGCTTCGATGCGTGGGTGGGCGAGAAGGTCAGCCTGGAGGCCACCTGGCGCCTGCACTTCGCCGACGCCGATGCCAAGGCGCGCCTGGTGTGCACCAGCCGCTTCGAGGCGCCGGCGCGCGGCGGTTATCCGGCGGTGGTGCAGGCCCAGCAGCTTGTGCTGGGCAAACTGGCGGCGGACATTGCCGCCGGCGCGCGCGCGTGGGATGGCGCGCAAACTGCCTGCATCAAAGGAATCTGAGCCCGGCCTTGACCAGTTTGCGCACCAGCGGCGCCGTGGCGCCGGCCTTGAACGCGGTGGCGGCGAACGAAAACCGGGTGCGCACGACGCCGCGCTCATGGCTGAATGCCTTGAAGCCGAAGTGGCCGTGCGCGTTGCCGATGCCGGAATTGTTGATGCCGCCGAACGGCAGGTTGCTGTTGAGGTACTGCATCAGCGCGTGGTTGATGCAGGCGCCGCCGGACGCTGTCTGCGCCAGCACCGCGTCGATGTGCGCCTCGGTGCGGCTATATAAATAGAGCGCGAGCGGCTTGGGGCCGGCGTTGATGTCGCGGATGACGGCGTCGAGGTCGGTGTACGCGATGACCGGCAGCAGCGGCCCGAAAATCTCCTCCTGCATGATGCGCGCGTCCGCTGGCACCTGGTCGAGCAGGGTCGGCTGGATGAAGCGGTCGGCCTCGATCACGCCGCCGCCCAGCGCAACGCGGGCGCCGCGGCTGGTCGCATCGTCGAGCAGCGCCGCGAGCCTGGCGGCGTGGCGCGGGTTGACGATCCGCCCGAAATCCGGGCTGGCCTGCTGCTGCGCCATGCTTGCACCATACGCCCGCTTCAGTTCGGCCGCGCAGCATGCCAGCCATGCCTCCTTGACGCTCGCATGCACGTAGACGTGGTCGGGTGCGATGCAGGTCTGGCCCGCGTTGGCGAATTTCGACCACATGATGTTCGATGCGGCCAGCGCCAGGTCGGCGCTGGCGTCGACGATGGTCGGGCTTTTGCCGCCCAGTTCCAGCGTGACGCTGGCCAGGTTCTTGGCCGCCGCCGCCATCACCAGTTTGCCGATCGCCGGACTGCCGGTGAAGAACACATGGTCGAAGGGCAGCACCTGCAATGCCTGGGCGACGCTGGCTTCGCCTTCAAAAACGGCCACTTCATCTTCCGCAAACACTTCGCGCACCACCTGGCCGATCAACTTCGAGGTGGCCGGTGTCAGCTCGGACGGTTTCACGATGGCCGTGTTGCCAGCCGCGATGGCCGAGATCAGTGGCCCGAGCGTGAGATTGAGCGGGTAATTGAACGGCCCGATGATCAGGCAGCGGCCGCGCGGCACATATTGAATGTGGCTGCGGGTACCCAGGGTGAGCAGCGTCGGCCACACCCGCTTCGGCTTCATCCATTTTTTCAGGTGGCGGATCGCCTCGTTCGCTTCCAGGCAGACCGGCAGGATTTCGGCCAGGTCGACTTCGCCCGGCGGCTTCCTGAAATCCTGCTGCGCGGCCACATACCAGTCGGCGGTGTGCGCGATGACGGCGTCGCGCAGGCGCCGGATTTTGGCAATGCGCTCGCGCGCGCTGGACGTGCGCAGGCGTTGTGCGGTGGCCGCCTGGCGCTCGAAGATGGCTTGCATGGCCGGGTCGGGTAGTGGGGGGAGGCGTTCGGGTGCGTTCATGGGGCAGATAGTAACGCAAGCGCGCCGGGGTTGATCGAAACTGTTTATGGCGATTCGGCGACAGTGACGGCGCGGTTTTTTCGCACGGCGCGCGTGCCGCAAAAAAAGCATCGACGCGCGCGCGTTGTGGGCGTATGTTGGCAGGTGTGAAAACGCAGCGCGGCTGTAGGTAAAGGCGCTATGGCCTGGGCTGCCGGTTGGTGGCAGGCGCAAAACGGCCACACTGTGCATCGCGCGCTGTCGTATTCCGTGTGCGCCACCACACCTTCGTGTGATAAAGAGTGCGAAAATAATGTATGCAGGTTGCGCAAGGACAAGGTTTTCGTGTACTTTACGTGATTAGATTTGTCAAAACGTGAACTTGGTGCTTTTGACCTTGTTCACTGGCAAAGAACCGATCGATATGGGACGCTGATTCAAGCCCTTATGCATTCACGCTTCGCGAAAAAAACAAGCCGCACTGCCTGACCAAATCTTCAGGCATGGCGGCTTTTTCTTTTCGCGCTTCGGGCGCGTGGTGGTGAAAACAGCGCGCATACGATTACACGCCGCCTGGCATTGGTGGCGTGGCTGAAGTGCTGCATTCGTGAGGAGTTGCAGCAGTTCAGCTGGGGCCGTATTCATTAGCATGAACATCCGCGATGCGTTTGTGCCGATGAATAAGTCGCCTGGACGGATGGCCGTTCAGGCGGGTTTAAATTTTGTAGCGCACATTTTTCATCGCAGATGAAGGAGAATTAACATGGCAACAGCCGCTAAAAAAACCACCGCAAAAGCTTCCACCGCGAAGCCTGCTGCGAAATCCACCGCCACCAAGGCGCCAGCGACCAAAGCCGCCGCCAAGCCTGCGACCAAAGCCGCAGCGCCGAAGACGGCTGCCAAGGCCCCAGTGAAAGCTGTCGCCAAAGCGCCGGTCAAAGCCGCCGCCAAAGCACCAGTGAAAGCGGCCAGCAAGTCGACCGCCAAGCCAGTGGCAAAAGCTGCATCGACCAAGGCCGCACCGAAGGCAGTCGCGAAAGCCGCGCCGAAGGCAGCAGCTAAGGCTGCACCGAAGGCAGTCGCTAAGGCTGCACCGAAGGCAGCAGCGAAAGCCGCACCGAAGGCAGCCGCCAAAGCCGCACCGAAGGCAGCAGCTAAGGCTGCACCGAAGGCAGCCGCCAAGTCGAGCGCCAAACCTGTCGCCGGCAAAGCCTCGGCCAAGCCAGCGACCAAGACCGTCGCCAAATCGACCGCCAAGCCAGTCGGCAAAGTGACGGCGAAGCCCGCTGCCAAATCGACCGCCAAGCCAGCTGCCAAAGCCTCGGCCAAGCCAGCTGTCAAAGCCACGGCCAAGCCAGTCGCTGCCAAGTCGACCGGCAAAGCTGCCACCAAGACCGTGAGCAAGCCAGCAGCGAAAAAGGCAGTTGCGAAGCCGGCAGCCAAGCCCGCAGTGAAAAAGGCAGCCGCCAAGCCAGCCGCGAAAAAAGCAGTTGCCAAGCCAGCTGCGAAAAAAGCAGCTGCAAAGCCAGCCGCGAAGCCTGCAGCCAAACCTGCGGCCAAGCCAGCAGCGAAAGCAGCCGCCAAACCTGCAGCAAAAGCAGCCGCCAAGCCAGCCGCCAAGGTAGCAAGCAAGCCAGCCGCCAAGGTAGCAAGCAAGCCAGCCGCCAAGGTAGCAAGCAAGCCAGCCGCCAAAGCACCGGTGACCAAGGCCGCCGCGACCAAAACCACGGCGCCGGCGAAAGCGGCAGCCAAGTCGACGCCAGTTGCCAAGCCAGCGACGAAGCCGG
The DNA here is from genome assembly GCF_036688685.1 of Massilia sp. S19_KUP03_FR1. Taxonomy (NCBI): domain Bacteria; kingdom Pseudomonadati; phylum Pseudomonadota; class Betaproteobacteria; order Burkholderiales; family Oxalobacteraceae; genus Massilia; species Massilia sp. S19_KUP03_FR1. The sequence continues at coordinate 134,135 of NZ_JAQQPS010000011.1, forward strand.
CCACCAAGGTAGCGGCGAAGCCGGCAGCCAAGCCAGCAAGCAAGGTCGCGACCAAACCGGCGGCTGCGCCATCGACGGCCACACCCAGCGTCGCCGCAAAAGCGGCTACCACGGTAACTGCCACGCCGGCGGTGACCACTGCGGCTCCGGCTGCATCGACGGCAACCCAGGCACCGGCCAAACCGGTCGCCAAAAAGGCAGAAGCGAAGAAACCGGCAGCCAAGCCGGCGGTCGAAAAAGCCGCCGAGCCAAAACCGGCAACGGTGCCGGCAAGCACTGCAGCGGCAGCCGACAAGCCAGCCGCCGCACCGGCAGCATCGGCCAAAACCGTGCTGGCGCCGGCCGCTGCATGGCCATTCCCGACCAGTAGCCGTCCGTAAGCCTGACCTTTGTAACACTACCCTGTCGTTGTTTCAGGCAGAATACCGCTGTGTGACTTTCACACAGCGGTTTTTTTTTGAGGAGTTGCCGTGCTTTTTTTGACCATTCTCCAGTACATCATCGACACCGCTGCGACGGTGATCGGCGGCGTGCTGCTGCTGCGTTTCTGGATGCAGGCGGTGCGGGTGCGTCCGCCCGGCGCCGTCGCGCAGTTCACGTTCACGCTGACCGACTGGCTGGTAAAACCGCTGCGCCGCATCATGCCTGGCCTTGGCGGCTATGACTGGGCCAGCCTGGTGGGCGCGTTCCTGATCGTGCTGCTTGCCAGTTCGCTGCTATTCGTGGTCGGCTACGACGTCCAGATGGTGCTGCTGCACGCGCTGCTGCGTTTCCTGAACTGGATCATTTACGGCTTCATGGCGCTGTTGATCATCGAGGCCATCTTCAGCTGGATCAATCCGAACGCGCCGCTTGCGCCCTTCGTGCATGCGCTTAACGAGCCGCTGCTGCGTCCCGTGCGCAAGGTGATACCGCCACTGGGTGGGCTGGATTTATCGGTGCTGGTGGTGCTGGTGCTGCTGCAGATCGCCCAGCTGGTGCTCAGCCGGGTGTTTGTCGCACCTTGAGCAAGCCGTGGTGTTCAGCGCTGGCCGGGGGCGGGGTGCGCATCGCGGTCCAGATCGCGCCGAACGCCAAACGCACCGAGGTGCTGGGGGTGTTCGACGATGCCCTTAAAATCAAGCTGCAGGCGCAACCCATCGAGGGCAAGGCCAACGAGGCGCTGGTCAAATACATCGCCGGCGCACTGAAGGTCTCACGCAGCAGTGTGGTCATCACGCATGGCCACACGAATAAACGCAAACTGCTGGAAGTCGACGCCAGGAGCCTGGCGCCGGAAGCGGTGGAACGCTTGCTGTTGCCTCAGAACCTGTAGCCGAACGCCGTTTCGAAACGTTGCGCGATCTGCTCTTTGGTCGCTACGTGGTTCTGGCCGCCCTGATGCGCAATTTTCATTGCGCCCATCAGGCTGGCCAGGCGGCCGGTGGTCGGCCAGTCGAAGCCATTGACGATCCCGAACAGCAGGCCAGCGCGGTAGGCGTCACCGCAGCCGGTCGGATCGACCACGGCGTCGGCCTGCACGCACGGAATGTCGTGGCGCTCGCCTTTGGCGTAGATTTCCGAACCCTTGTCGCCGCGCGTGATGATCAGCGCCTCCAGGCGGCCCGCGATCTCGTCCTGAGTCCAGCCAGTGCGCTCCATCACCATCTCGAATTCGTAATCGTTGGCGGCCAGGTAGGTGGCCTGACCGATGAAGGTGCGCAGCTCTTCGCCATTGAACATCGGCAGCTGCTGGCCCGGGTCGAACATCACCGGCACACCCAGCGCAGCCAGGTCGGCGGCGTGCTTGATCATGCCGTCCCGGCCATCCGGGGCAATGATCGCCACGCGCAGCGCACCCATGTCGGCGGCATTGTTCTCGTGCGAGAACTGCATCGCGCCCGGGTGGAAGGCGTTGATCTGGTTGTTGTCGTCGTCGGCGGTGACGAAGCACTGGGCCGTGTAGGCATGTTCGATGGTGCGGATGGCGCGCGTCGAGATGCCGAAGCGGGCGAAGCGCTCGAGGTACTCGCCGCCGTCCTGGCCGAGCGTGGCCATGATCAAGGGGTCGCCGCCCAGCATGTTCAGGTTGTAGGCGATGTTGGCGGCGCAACCGCCGTATTCGGTGCGCAGCGTCGGCACCAGGAACGAGACGTTCACGCGGTGCAGCTGGTCGGCCATCAGGGTGTCGGCAAAGCGGCCGTGGTACTGCATGATTTTGTCGAACGCGAGCGATCCGCAGATCAGGGTGGTATTGGTCATCGGGGTACAGCCTTAAGGATAGAAGATGGCGATATGGTAGCCGGACGGTTTCAGCTCGCCGAGTTGAAACGACAGCTTGGCGGTTTGTTCGGTGTGCGCGGTAAAGCCGGCGGCGACGCTGGTGCCGTTGCCGAGATATTCATGCGGCGCGAAGACGCGCCGCACCAGCGGCTTGTCGTTGGCATCATGCAGTGTCAATTCCAGGCTGGGCCAGGCCTGCACCAGCATGCCCTGGTTGCGCAGCAGCGTGGTGTAGGTAAAGGCGCCGTTGCCCAGTGTTTGCAACTCGCCCGTTTCGATCGACAGCGTGTCGATCTGGGTCGGCAGGTTCACTTCGCAGCCGAAGGCGGCGCACAGGCTGACCGCCAGCGGGCGCAGCGAGGGATAGCTGGCCGCGATCACGTCGCGGCTTGAGACGAACAGCTGGGCAGCGAGCGCCACGGCCAGCAGCGCGCAGCCGCCGGCCATCAGGCGCGTGCGCAGACGGCCGCCTGCTTCCCTGGCGCGGCCCTGCTTGACGAAGGCTGGCTCGTCGTTTTCAACCGGGACCGGCTTCGGTTTCAGTTTTGGCAGCGACGCAGGCACGGTCAGTGCGCGTGACTTGCTCTTTTTGGTGCGATTGCGCGCCTGGATCGTGGCATCGGGCGAATACGGGATGCCGGCCGACTCGCGCGGCGCGGACGAGGGCATGCGCAGCAGCGAATTCTGTTCGGGCAGGGCGGCATAGCGTTCACCGGCCGGGTCGGAGCTGTCGTCCGGCTCTGGCTCCGGTTCTGGCACTGGCGCGGCGACCGGCGCGACGATAACCGGTTCCGGCATTGGCTCGGGTTCCGGTATCGGCTCTGGTTCTGGCTCAGGTACTGGTTCTGGCTCTGGCTCAGGTACTGGTTCAGGTTCTGGTACTGGTACTGGTACTGGCTCAGGCACCGGCTCTGGTGCTGGCACGGCGACTGGTTTGGGTGCCGGTGGCGCAACATCCAGGTCGAGCTTGGGCAGGGCCGCGGGCGGCGTCGGCGCCAGCCTGCCGGACGCCGAGACGGCGCGTGCCGTATACCCGGCGCGCGGACCGTTGCCGTATTCGAGGGGAGGCAGGTGTTGCGGCAGGACGTCGAATTCCGGCGCCGGTTCGAGGAAGTCAGGGTAAGCGGCGACCGGCGGGGCCGGTTCGGGCGCCACCGGTGCGATCGGCGCCACCGCGCCGGCAGCGTCCATGTCCATCAGCGCTGCATTGCCATCGAAAACCTGCTGGCAGGTCCCGCAGCGCACAATGCCACCCCGTAGCTTCAACTGGTCAGCAGCGACCCTGAAGGTGGTGTGACAGTGGGGGCAACGGGTGGCGAGCGCCATGGGATCAGGCAGTACGCGCGGCTGGCACGTCCTGGCCCAACTGGCCATGCAGCGCAACCCAGCCGTCCTGCTCGGCCCACACGCCCAGTTTGATGAACGGTGCGTACGCGGCAGCGACTTCTTCGGCCTGGCGTGCGAGCACACCGGACAGGATCAGGTAGCCGCCTGGCGCCACGCGGCCGGACAGCATCGGCGCCATCAACTTCAATGGGCTCGACAGGATGTTGGCGACGACGGTGTCAAACTTGCCGGTTGCATGCTGCGCTTTTTCGGACACGGCAAAGTTGTCCGGCAAATAAAAGTCGATTTCGCAGTGATTGCGCGCGGCATTGTCGCGCGCCGATTCGATCGCCTGCGGATCGATGTCAACGCCGGCCACGTCGCCTGCGCCCATCTTCCTGGCGACCATGGCCAGGATGCCGGAACCGCAACCATAATCGAGCACGGTTTTACCTGGCATCGGATGGGCTTCCAGCCACTCCATGCACAAGCGCGTGGTCGGATGGCTGCCGGTGCCGAATGCCAGGCCCGGATCGAGTTCCAGGATCAGCGCGTCAGGGTCCGGCGCTTCGTGCCAGCTCGGCACGACCCAGATGTTCTTGCCGATGTGGATAGGCGCGAACTGCGATTGGGTCAGGCGCACCCAGTCCTCGTCGCCCACAAAACGGGTTGTAAAGGCGGGGGCGGGCAGGCGGATGGACGCGGCAGCTTCGGCGACGATCGCGGCCTGGTCGGCATCGACGTCGGTCAGCGCCACCACGCGGCTGTGTTCCCACGCCGCTTCCTTCGGTTCCATGCCGGGCTCGCCAAACAGGGGCACCTCGGCGTCGGTGCCTTCATCGGCGTCTTCCACCGACACGGACAGCGCGCCCGACTCCATCAACGCGTCGGACAGGCTTTCCGCGTGTTCGCGTGCAATTTCAATGACAACTTCAGTCCAGCTCATGCGTCTGCCTTGTCGGAAGATTTACCGGTGATGCCCAATGCCGCATCCTTGGCCAGTTTCTGTTCCAGATAATGGATGTTGGTGCCGCCCTCGATAAAGCGGGCGTCGACCATCAGGTCACGGTGCAGCGGAATATTCGTCAGGATACCCTCGACCACCATCTCCGACAAAGCAATTTGCATGCGGCGGATCGCCTGTTCGCGCGTGGCGCCGTAAGCGATCACTTTGCCGATCATCGAATCGTAATGCGGCGGCACATAATAACCGGCGTAGGCATGCGAATCGACGCGGATGCCGGGACCGCCCGGCGTATGCCAGCCGGTGATGCGTCCTGGCGACGGCGTGAATTTATACGGGTCTTCGGCATTGATGCGGCATTCGACGGCGTGGCCCGACAACATGATGTCGCGCTGCTTGAAACGCAGTTTCTCGCCGCAGGCGATGCGGATCTGTTCCTGCACGATGTCGATCCCGGTGATCATTTCGGTGACCGGGTGCTCGACCTGTACGCGCGTATTCATTTCGATGAAATAGAACTCGCCGTTTTCGTACAGGAATTCAAAGGTGCCGGCGCCGCGGTAACCGATCTTGCGGCATGCTTCGGCACAACGGTCGCCGATTTTCTCGATGAGTTTGCGCGGAATGCCCGGCGCTGGCGCTTCTTCGATGACTTTCTGGTGGCGCCGCTGCATTGAGCAGTCGCGCTCGCCCAGCCAGACGGCATTTTTATGCTCGTCGGCGAGGATCTGGATTTCCACGTGGCGCGGATTTTCCAGGTACTTCTCCATATACACTTCCGGATTGCCAAAGGCGGTACCGGCTTCGGTCTTGGTCATCGCGACCGCATTCAACAAGGCCGCTTCGGTGTGCACCACGCGCATGCCGCGCCCGCCGCCGCCGCCGGCCGCCTTGATGATGACCGGATAGCCAACCTTGCGCGCGGTGGTGATGATCTCTTTCGGGTCATCCGTCAGGGCGCCTTCGGAACCGGGTACGCACGGCACGCCGGCCTTGATCATGGCCTGCTTGGCCGAGACTTTATCGCCCATCAGGCGAATCGAGTCGGAGCGCGGACCGATGAAGACAAAGCCGGATTTTTCCACGCGTTCGGCAAAATCGGCGTTCTCCGACAAGAAGCCATAACCCGGGTGGATCGCTTCGGCGTCGGTCACTTCAGCCGCACTGATAATGGCCGGCATGTTCAGGTAACTGAGGGTCGAGGATGCCGGGCCGATGCACACCGATTCGTCGGCCAGTTTCACGTATTTGGCGTCTTTGTCGGCTTCGGAGTGCACGACCACGGTTTTGATGCCCATTTCGCGGCAAGCACGCTGGATACGCAGCGCGATTTCACCACGATTGGCGATAAGGATTTTTTCAAACATGGTATGGGTATGTGGTGAAAGCCGGCGCGAACCGGGAACAGCATGCTAACGAGGCCGGACTTGCCGCGGCCGGGGCAGGCCGCGCAGGTCTATGTTGACTGATTAACCGATGATGAACAACGGCTGGCCGAATTCGACCGGCTGGCCGTTTTCCACCAAGATCTTGCTTACCACGCCGGAAACGTCCGAGTCGATTTCATTGAGCAGTTTCATCGCTTCGATGATGCACAAGGTATCGCCTTCCTTGACGCTGGAACCGACTTCGATGAACGCCGGCGAGCCTGGCGACGACGAACGGTAGAAGGTGCCGACCATCGGCGACTTCACCACGTGGCCAGTTGGCTCAGCCGGGATATCGATGACCGGGGCGGCTGGGGCAGGCGCGTGGCCGGGTGCGGCATATTGCTGCATGGATTGTGGCATCATCATCATCTGGCCTTGCGGCATGGCGGACGATTTGACGATGCGGACTTTGCTTTCGCCCTCGGTGACTTCGAGTTCAGCGATGTCCGACTCAGCGACGAGGTCGATCAAAGTCTTGAGTTTTCGTAAATCCATGTAAAACCCCTTGGAATTATTAGTTGTAAGTGAAAGGCGCAGAATGCCTGCGGATCGCACGCAATGCGTGAAGTTGTCTTAGATTAACGCGTTTTAAGCGCGAAGTCGATGGCCAGCCTGTATCCGTCAGCACCGAGGCCGCAAATGACCCCCTGGGCAATGCCTGAGAGATAAGAATGGTGGCGGAACGACTCGCGCTGGTGAACATTGGAAATGTGCACTTCCACGAAGGGAATCGCGACACCTGCCAGTGCGTCGCGCAGCGCCACGCTGGTATGGGTCAGGCCGCCCGGGTTGATGACGATAAACTCGACCCCTTCGGCACGGGCAGCATGGATGCGGTCGATCAACACGCCCTCATGGTTACTCTGAAAACAAGACAGCGTGCCGCCCGCCGCATCAGCCTGGGCTGTTGCGGCGCTCTCGATGTCGGCCAGGGTCGTGGCGCCGTACACCGCAGGCTCTCGGGTACCCAGCAAATTCAGATTGGGACCATTGAGGAGCAGGAGCTTTTTCACCATATTGAAGAGTCTGTTCTCGCGAAAGTTTGGCATTCTGCCGTCAACATCTCCCATTTGGCAAGAGATATTCGACCATATATTTCTTGTAAGAAATTATTACAGTGCCACGAGGTCCTTGCGCAGTTCGTCGAACTTGAGGATGCCGAGATAGGTCTTGACCACTTTGCCATCGGCGCCGATCAGCACCGTATAGGGCAGGCTGCCGTTGGCATTGCCGAACGCACGGGCCAGGTCGGTTGCGCCCATGCCGCCGACATAAATCGGATAGGCGATTTTATATTTGCTGGTGAATTCCAGGATATTCGTGGGCGTATCGATACCGATGCCGATCACATTGATGTTTTTTGCTTTCAGCTCGGTGGATAAACTGGACAGTTCGGGCATCTCTTTGACGCATGGCCCGCACCAGGGCGCCCAAAAATTGACCAGCACCGGCTTGCCCTTGAACTGGGCCAGCTGTTGCGGCTTGCCGCCGGCGTCGTTCAGCGACTGGGTCAGCAGCGCGGTAGCCGGGTCGGCCGGCACGGCAACGGCGACTGGCGCCGGCATCACGGGCGGTGCGGGCGCCGGCGCCGGCTCGACTTGCTTCTGGCAAGCCACCATTGCGCCGAGTCCGGCAAATCCGATTCCCACCATGACATAGCCCAGCAGCTTCTTGTTATTCATTCGTCTTGTTCCAAAGTTTGATCAGTTTGTAAAAGCGCGCGCAATGCGGCCGCATCGATGCGGGCCGGGCGGCCATCCGGACGCGCTTTTAATGCGCCCCGTAAATCGTTCAGGTCATACAGTTCGGCGTGCACGCCTTCTTTCATCCATAAAAAGCTGACGGTTTCCACCGGATCGAAACGGGCGCCCTTGAAATGCGGGGTGGTCGAGATATCGATGGTGACGTCGCGGCTGAGCAGGAAGATTTCGACATCCTTGGCGCTGTCGGCAAACAGCTGCAATTCGATGTCGTCATGCTGGCCCGCGCTGCCGGACAAGACCGCACCTGTTAAATAGGGCCGGAATTCGGCCAGCGCCTCCATCACCTGCAATGCGGCACTGCGCAGCTGCAGCAGCCGCCCGCGCTGTTCGGGGCCCTGGAACAATTCCTGGTACTTCAGCACTTCGGCTTCGACCTGGGTATTGTCGGGCAAGACGTTGGGGGGAACCCGGTCGGCGCCCAATACCTGGCGCGCGGCCTTGGCCTTGGCGGTGGCGTAATCGGCGCCGTCCTGCGCTACCAGGCGCGCGGCAATGACGGCGATGCGCGCGCGCAGTTGCGGCAAATCGGCGTGATCTGGATGCAAAGTAGGGATGGGTGATGAACGTGGCATGAATGGGATCATACCTTGGAACGGAAAACGTCTGCGCGTCGGGTAGAATCGCACATTCGACATTTTGTCTTTCCGCTTTCGACTCTACATTCCATGCATATTCATATTCTCGGTATCTGCGGCACGTTCATGGGCGGCCTGGCTGTTCTGGCCAAGGAAGCGGGCCACCGCGTCACCGGCTGCGACGCCAATGTCTATCCGCCGATGAGCACCCAGCTCGAAGCCCAGGGCATTGAATTGATCACCGGTTTTGGCCCCGAGCAGATACAGCTGAACCCTGATTTATATGTAATCGGAAATGTCGTCGCGCGCGGCAATCCGCTGGTCGAAGAAATCCTTAACCGCAGCCTGCCGTATACCTCCGGTCCGCAGTGGATTGGCGAGCATATCCTGCGCGATAAATGGGTCCTCGCCGTGGCCGGCACGCACGGTAAAACCACGACATCGGCCATGCTGGCGTGGATCCTGGAAGACGCGGGCTACGCGCCAGGCTTTTTGATTGGCGGCGTGCCCGTCAATTTCGGCATCTCGGCGCGTCTGTCGGGTGCCACGCCGTCCGATTTTTTCGTCATCGAAGCCGACGAATACGACACGGCGTTTTTCGACAAGCGCAGCAAATTCGTCCATTACCACGCCAAAACCGCGGTCATGAACAATCTGGAGTACGACCACGCCGACATTTTTCCGGACATCGGCGCCATCGAAACCCAGTTCCACCACCTGGTGCGCACCGTGCCCGGCATCGGCCGCCTGATCGTCAATGGCGACGAAGCCTCGCTCGCGCGCGTGTTAAAACGCGGTTGCTGGAGTGAAAAGGAAACTTTTGGCACGCTGGACGGTGTCACCTGGACCATGGTCGAGCATGCGGGCGGCCGTTTCGACGTCGTGTTCAATGGCGAACATGTCGCGACGGTCAACTGGGAACTGACCGGCAAGCACAATCGCACCAATGCGCTGGCCGCACTGGCGGCTGCGCGCCACGTCGGCGTGCCGGTGGCGCAGGGGGCCGAATCCTTGTCGCGTTTCCAGAACGTCAAGCGGCGCATGGAAGTGCGCGGCGTGGTCAACGACATCACCGTGTACGACGATTTCGCGCACCACCCGACCGCGATCGCCACCACCGTCGCCGGCCTGCGCCAGAAGCTCGGTAGCAAGGGCCGCATCCTGGCCGTGCTGGAGCCGCGCTCGAACACCATGAAACTGGGCGCCATGAAAGATGCGCTGCCAGGCAGCCTGAAGGATGCCGACCTGGTGTTTGGCTTCGGCAGCCAGCAGGTGCTGGGCTGGAGCCTGGCCGATGCCCTGAAACCGATGGGCGCCATCGCGCACAGTTTTGATCAGATCGACTACATGGTGAACGCCATCGTGCAAGCGGCGCAGCCGGGTGACCATATCCTGGTGATGAGCAATGGCGGCTTCGGCGGCGTGCACCAGAAGCTGTTGGCGGCGCTGGCAAAATGACCATTTTGTACTTGCACGGCTTTCGCTCGTCGCCGGCATCATACAAAGCGCGGGTAGTGACGCAGCGCATGGCCGTGCTCGGCCATGCAGCCGACCTGATCTGCCCGCAATTGCCGGCCTCGCCGCGCGCTGCGATGGCGCTGGCCCTGTCCCTGGTCAAGGATATACCGGCGGCCGAACTGGCCGTGATCGGCTCGTCGCTGGGCGGGTTTTACGCCACCTTTATTGCCGAGAAACTCGGTTGCCGCGCGGTGCTGGTCAATCCTTCGGTCGATCCCCTGAAAAATCTGGCGAACGCCGTCGGTATCACCACCGCGTGGCATTCCACGGAACCGTTCGAGTTCCGGCAGGAATACATCGGCGAGCTGGCAGATTTGAAAATTGCCCGCATTACCGATCCATCCCGCTATTTCCTGATCGCCGCCACGGGCGACGAAGTGCTCGATTACCGCGACATGACGGCGCATTATGGCGGTAGCCGCCAGCACGTGATTGCCGGCGGCGACCATGCGGTGTCGAATTTCGAGGTGTATGTCGACGACGTGCTGGGGTTCTGCGGTTTGGACGCCGGCAGGTGAGGGGCGCGTCCTTGCGCCGCGCGCGCTGGCTGGCGCGCGCCCAGGCCACTGGCGCCAGCGCAGCCATGCAGGCGTGGCTGGCGTCGCCCGGCTCGCTGACCGCGCGCCTGGTGGCGCACAGCGCGGCGTTTCGGGTGCAGCGCCTGCACCAGGCGCGCGCCATGTGCCTGGCCGACGAGGCCGCAGCGCTCGGCTTGACGGCGCCGGCGCGCGTGTGGGAGCGCGAAGTGTTGCTGCGCTGCGACGGCAAGCCGGTGGTGTTTGCGCACACGGTGGTGTCGCCGGGCAGCACCGCCGCCGACTGGCCGCTGTTTTCCGCGCTGGGCGAGAAATCGCTCGGCAGCACCCTGTTTTACGATCCGCTGGTCACGCGCGGACAACTTGAATTTGCCCGCATCCGCGCCGGCCACCCCCTGATGCAGCGCGCCCGCGCGGCGCTGGGAGGTGACGCCGGCGCCGACGCTATTTATTATGCACGGCGCTGCCTGTACCGGCGCCGTCAGGGATGGCTGCTGGTGACCGAGGTATTTTTGCCTGCGGTACGCAACTTGTCAGCCTCTGCAACCTTCACGAACGCGAACTAACACAATGAATTTATTTTTCGAAGAATCCGGCGACTTCAAAGTGGGCACCGTGCTGTCGCAAGCCGGCGAGGCCTATCAGGTCGACATGCCAAGCGGCAAACGCACCAAGGTCAAGGTCAAGGACGTGCTGTTGCAGTACGAGAAGCCGGCCCCGGCCGAATTGCTGGAGTCCGCGAAAAGCACCGCGCTGGACATCGACCTGGAATTTTTGTGGGAAGTGGCGGGACAGGAAGAGTTCGGTTTCACCGAGCTGGGCGCCGAATACTTCGGCCACACGCCTTTGCCGAGCGAAGCGGCCGGCCTGATCCTGGCGCTGCACAGCGCGCCCATCTATTTCTACAAGAAAGGCCGTGGGCGCTATAAGGCCGCGCCGGAACAATCCTTGCGCGCGGCCCAGGCCGGCATTGAAAAGAAAAAGCAGCAGGGCCTCATCCAGCAAGGCTACGTCGATGCCTTGAAAGCCGGGACCTTGCCGGACGCGCTGGCGCCGCTGGTGCAGCAACTGTTGTTTAAACCAGACAAGAACACCATCGAATACAAGGCGCTGGAAACGGCCGCCGACGAATTGCAGACCACGGCGCCGCGCCTGATGCTGGCCACTGGCGGTTTCAGTTCGCCGAAAGCATTGCACATGGCGCGCTTCCTGTTTGATAACTTCCCGAAAGGCGCCGGCTTCGCACCGGTGGCTGTCCCGGCTGCGCCGACCAATTTGCCACTGGCCAAGGTTGCCGCGTTTTCCATCGATGACGTGACCACCACCGAGATCGACGATGCCTTCTCGGTCGAGCAACTCGATGACGGCAATGTGCGCGTCGGCATCCACATTGCCGCGCCGGGACTGGCCGTGCGGCCCGACGACGCCATCGACAAGATCGCCCGTGCACGCATGTCGACCGTCTACATGCCGGGCGACAAAATCACCATGCTGCCGGATGAAGTCGTCAATGCCTTCACCCTGGCGGAGGGCAAGAATTGCCCGGCGGTGTCGCTCTACGCAACGCTGAACCCGGCCGACTGGAGCGTGATCTCCACCACCACGCGCGCCGAACTGGTGCCCATTCAAAGCAATCTGCGCCACAACGACCTCGATGCGCTGGTCAACGAAGAAACCCTGGCCAGCGGAGAAGGCGAGTACCCGCACAAGAAAGAGCTCGGCATCATCTGGCAATGGGCGCTGCAGCTGGAAGCGGGCCGCATGGTCAAGCGCGAAGGGTTCGGCCTGAAGCCCGAGCAGAACAACCGCGTCGACTTCAATTTTTATGTCGATGACGACGTCGTCAGCGTAGTGGGGCCCCACCCCCACCGCTCGACAAGATTGTTGCCGAGCTGATGATTTTCGCGAACAGCACCTGGGGCAAGCTGCTGCACGACAGCGGCGTGCCGGGCATTTATCGCTCGCAAGGCGCCGGCAGCGGTGCCGGCTGGGCGGCAAAAATGCAGGTGCGCATGGTCACGCATGCAGCGCCGCACCAGGGCCTCGGCGTGGACCAATATGCCTGGAGTACGTCGCCGTTGCGCCGCTACACCGACCTGGTTAACCAGTGGCAAATCCTCGCCTGCGCCGAACATGGTGTCACTGCGCCACTGGTCGCGCCCTTCAAACCCCGCGATGCAACACTTTTTTCCATCGTTTCCGGTTTCGATGCGGCTTATGCGGCATACAACGATTTCCAGCAAACCATGGAACGCTACTGGTGCCTGCGCTGGCTGGGCCAGGAAAACGCCAAGACGGCCGACGCGGTCGTGCTCAAGGATGAAGTGCTGCGCCTGGTCGAGATTCCCTTGATCGTGCGCCTGGCCGGCATGCCGCCGGTGGCACGCGGCGCCCAGGTCAAACTGGACATCATCCGCTGGGACGAGCTCGACCTGACGCTGGAAGCGCGTCTGCTGGAGGTGATGCCGGCGGACGGTGCAGCCGCCGCGCCAGAGGAGGACGACGAAGGCGAAGATAGCGGACAAGCCGCCGTGGAAGAGGTCGTCGAAGCGGAGGGCCTGGTCACTGCTGTGATACCGGAAATTACGCCCGCGCCACCAGCGGCGCCGGCTTCTGCTTGATCCTTCGATAACACGGCGGCGGGCGAGGGCGCGTCGCTGTGTTGCTATGGGTCACATCGCGCCACCGCCGCCGCGTTTGGCGGGGTAGAATTCGCCATTCTTAGCTACTATCAAAGCTGCCGCGTGAAGTCCATCCCGTTGACTCCCCTGACCATTGCCGTCGCCGTTTCTGTCGCTGCCCATGCCGCGCTGCTGGCGGTGCATTTCGTCGCGCCGGACGCATTCAAACTCAATCCGGTCGATCCCGGCCTCGAAGTCATCCTCGTCAACGCCAAGCAGGCGCGCGCGCCGCTCAATGCTGACGCGCTGGCCCAGGCCGATCTCGACGGTGGCGGGAATGCCGATGCCGGTCGCGCCAAATCGCCCTTGCCGGACCTGCGCCGCATTGAAAACGGCGACAGCGTGAAAGCCTTGCAGCGCCGCATCACCGAGCTGCAGCAGCTGCAGGAGAATGTGCTGACCCAAGTCAAGGCGTCAAGCTTCAATGCCGCGCCGGTGCGCGAGAAGGACACGCCGGACCCGACCCGCACGGGCGACGACGCGATCGACACCACGAAAGCCATCGCGCGCCGCGCGGCCGAAATTACCGAGCGCATCGAAGACGAAAACAAGCGTCCCAAAAAGACCAGCATCACGCCGAGCACGCGCGCGGTCGGTTACGCGCTGTACTACAAGAACATGCAGAAGAAGGTCGAGGAAATTGGCACGCTGAATTTCCCGCAAAAGAACGGCAAAAAATTGTATGGCGAGCTGATCGTCTATATCCCGGTGTTCCAGGACGGCACGATTTACGAAAAAGAGGGTGCGCGCATCGAACGCAGCTCGGGTAACCCCGACCTCGACAAGGCTGCGCTGGCCATCGTGCGGCGCGCCGCACCGTTTGGCAAATTTCCGCCAAACATGCTGTCGAAAGACAAGGACGACCTGTGGGTGATCATCACCACCTTCAAATTCACGCGCGAGGAAAAGCTCGAGGCGCAACTGGGAGACGCGAAGCTGTGAACGACCGGTATTGCGTGATCGGCAACCCGATCGCGCACAGCAAATCCCCCGACATCCACGCTGCGTTTGCCGCGCAGACCGGGCAGGCCTTGACGTACCAGCGCGAGCTGGCGCCCTTGAATGGTTTCGAGGCGCACGTGCACGGCCTGCTGCGCGCCGGTTTTCGCGGCGCGAATGTCACCGTGCCTTTTAAACTCGATGCGGCGCGCATCGCGACGCGCCTGTCCGCGCGCGCGCGCGCGGCCGGGGCCGTGAACACGCTTAGCTTTGTCGATGGCGCCATCCTGGGCGACAACACCGACGGTCCCGGCTTGGTGGCCGACATCGTGCACAATGCCGGCGTCAGCCTGTCCGGCAAGCGCGTGCTGCTGCTGGGCGCGGGCGGTGCGGCGCGCGGCGTCGTGTTGCCGCTGCTGGAGGCGGGCGCGGCCAGCATCGTGGTGGCCAACCGCACGCGCGCCACCGCCGATGCGCTGGTGGCGACGTTTGCCGATGCGCGCGTGAGCGCGTGTGAATATGGCGACATTGTGCAAGCGTTCGATGTGATTGTGAACGCGACCTCGGCGAGTCTGTCCGGCGCCTTGCCGCCGGTACCGGCCGCCGCGTTTGCCGCCGCGACGCTGGCGCTGGACATGATGTACGCGGCGCAGCCAACCCCGTTCATGGCGTTCGCTGCCGGCCATGGCGCGCAGGTACGCGATGGACTCGGCATGCTGGTCGAGCAGGCTGCCGAAGCGTTCGCGCTGTGGCGCGGCGTGCGCCCGGACACCACCGATATCCTGCACCTGTTGCGCCATCCTGCATGAGCCGCGCACGCAAACCAGGCGGGCGCCGCTGGATCAAATGGCTTGTTATCGGCCCGCTGCTGGCCATCGTTCTGTTGCAGCTATATTTCTTCCTGATGGTGTGCTGGTACGCGCGGGTCAATCCCGACACCACCAGCATGCAGCGCCAGCAACTGGCCGAGCTGCGCAGCAAGAATCCAAACGCCAAACTGGTTCAGCAATGGGTGCCGTACGCCGCCATTTCCGACAATTTAAAACGCGCGGTGGTTGCATCGGAAGACGCAAATTTCACCGACCACGACGGCGTCGACTGGGACGCGCTGGAAAAAGCCTACACCCGCAACAACAAGAAGCATAAAGTGGTGGGTGGCGGCTCGACCATTACCCAGCAGCTGGCCAAGAACCTGTTCCTGTCCGGCTCGCGCAACTACCTGCGCAAGGGCCAGGAAATGATCATCGCGTTCATGCTCGAGACGGTGATGACCAAAGAGCGCATCCTTGAAATTTATCTGAACGTGGTGGAGATGGGGCGCGGGCGCTTCGGCGCCGAAGCGGCCGCGCGCTACTATTTCAATACCACCGCCGCGCGTTTGACGCCGGCGCAAGCGGCGCAGCTGGCGGTGATGCTGCCCAACCCGCGCTTTTACGACAAGCACAAGACGAATTATCTGGCGCGGCGAACGAGCCTGATTCAGCGGCGCATGAGTTCGGCGGAATTGCCTTAGTTCGTCATTCGTCGCCTGAGTCGGCTTACGCTGCTTGGCTATTTGCGCCTGTCCACGCGCAAGTGACCAGCGCCTGGCTTACTTTTGGCTGATGATGCGGCGGTACAGCAAGGATTGAAAATCCTGGTTGCTGCTGAAAACCATGTGCACCGTCACAACTTCATTGCGCTCATCGAGTTCATACAGAAACTTGGTGTGTGCTTCATGGGCGTACAGACGATAGTTCAGCTTGCCTACGGCGATGAGTTCCTGGATGACCACGCCCATCTTCGGTTGCGTTGCCAGCAAGGCCAGCTTGGCAACCAGCGCAGCATAGAATGCTTCGGCTTTGGCCTGGCCCCACTTTTCCATCACATACAGCGTTTTTTCGATGATTTCGTCCTGCGCGGTATGCAGAATATCAACCCGGAACGGCATGGTTCAGCCGACCTTGGATGTCGATGGGCGCCTTGCGAAAATTGCGTTGCGCATGTCTTCCGTCGCTTGCGCGAGCGGCGTCACGCGGCCCTGGGCTTGTTCTTTCTCCCCCATGCTGATGATTTTTAAAAGCGCATTCGTCTCTTGCGAACGGTAGTATTCTTCAAAGCTGACACAGACAAAGGCCGGCACGCCATTCTGGGTGATGACAATGGTGCCAGCATCCTCTTGCAGTTCCCTGGCAACGTCGGCGGTATTGGTTTTTAGGTAAGAAATAGGGCGGAAACGCTTCGCGACTTCCATGTGATTCTCCTGATCTGGTCAATCTGCTTGGGGCTAAATAAAGACCGAATTTAGCACAATTTACGGATCCGCGCTGTTGCCTGACCCGCCGCACCGGTCGGCGCGGCACAACACATCGCGCCGCGTGGCGCTTGACGCGAGGCACCTGTTTGTCATACAGTCGTTGCATGTCCCCGACTCTGCACCTGTCCACTTCCCTATCGCTCGCTGGCGCGCTATCGCTAGCGACGCTACTAGCCACACGCGCGTAATCCACGTGCAGTGCGCTGTCAGGCTATTCGCCTGGCAACTGGTTTCAAAACAAACCCGGAAGTGCGAACAGATGTATTCAAACCTTATCCCTGCTGTTTCCGTAGTGCGCTCCCAGCCGATCACGGCGCGCGATGTCGCTGCGTTCGTTCGCCCTCTGCTACTGCTACCGATCGGTTGCCTGGCCTAGTGTTCCGTGGCCGCCCGGCAGCCTGTACGCCACAGCGCAGTGTTTTCGCAGTGTCCAACTTATTCGTCGAATTTCAGGAGCCACCATCATCATGCAGAATCCTTCAGCCAAATACCGCCCATTTCCCGCCATCGCCTTGCACGACCGCACCTGGCCGTCGAAAACCATTACCCATCCACCGATCTGGATGAGCACCGACCTGCGCGACGGCAACCAGGCCCTGATCGAACCGATGAGCCCTGAAAAGAAGCTGCGCTTTTTCGAGATGCTGGTGCAGATTGGCCTGAAAGAAATCGAAGTCGGTTTTCCATCCGCCTCGCAGACCGACTTCGATTTCGTGCGCAAACTGATCGATGAAGACCGTATTCCCGACGATGTCACCATCATCGTGCTGACCCAGTCGCGCGAGGAACTGATCCGCCGCACCGTGGCGTCGGCCGTGGGCGCGAAGCGCGCGATCGTCCACTTGTACAACTCGGTGGCGCCGGTGTTTCGCCGCGTGGTCTTCAATATGACGCGTGAAGAAATCACGAATATCGCGGTCACCGGCACGAAACTGGTCAAAGAGCTGGTCGCCGGGCATCCGGAAACGCACTGGGGCTTCGAGTATTCGCCGGAATCGTTCTCGACCACCGAACTCGATTTTTCGCGCGATATCTGTAACGCCGTCAGCGCTGCCTGGGGTCCGACGCCTGACAATAAACTGATTTTCAATTTGCCGTCGACGGTCGAATGCAGCACACCGAACGTGTATGCCGACCAGATCGAGTGGATGTCGCGCAACCTCGACCAACGGAATAACTTGATCATCAGCGTGCATCCGCACAATGACCGCGGCACAGCCGTCGCGTCGGCCGAGCTGGCGGTGATGGCCGGCGCCGACCGCGTCGAAGGCTGCCTGTTTGGCAATGGCGAGCGCACCGGCAACGTCGACCTCGTCACGCTGGCGCTGAATTTGTACACCCAGGGCGTGGATCCCGGCCTGGATTTCTCCGACATCGACGCCGTGCGCCAGGTGGTAGAAGAGTGCAATCAATTGCCGGTGCACCCGCGCCATCCGTATGTCGGCGATCTGGTGTTTACTGCGTTCTCCGGTTCGCATCAGGATGCCATCAAGAAAGGTTTTGCGCAGCAGAAGCCGGATGCCTTGTGGGAAGTGCCGTACTTGCCGATCGACCCGGCCGATCTGGGCCGCAGCTACGATGCCGTCATCCGCGTCAACAGCCAGTCGGGCAAGGGCGGCATGGCCTACCTGCTTGAGCAGGAATTCGGCCTGCAACTGCCGCGCCGCCTGCAGATTGAATTTTCGCGCGCGGTGCAGAAAGTGGCCGACGCCACTGGCCGCGAAGTGGCTGCGTCCGACATCCATGCCATTTTCCAGCGCGAATACTTTGACCAGGTGACGCCGTTTGCGTACAGCGCGCACAAGATGGTGGAAGACAGCAGCCAGGAAGAATCGGTGCAGATCGAGTTGACGCTGAGCGAAAACGGCAAGCCGATCGCGAAGAAGGGGGGAGGCAACGGCCCGATCGACGCCTTCGTGCACGCGCTCGGCCTCGACATCAAGCTGATGGATTACCACGAGCACGCGATCGGTTCGGGCGCCGATGCGCGCGCCGCCTGTTACGTCGAACTGCGCCTGGCAAATGGCCCGACCTTGTTCGGCGCCGCGATCGACAGCAATATCGTCACCGCCTCGTTCAAGGCCGTACTCAGTGCCGTGAACCGGCAACTGGCGATGAGCGACAACCGCGCCGCAGCGTAGTCGCCAGGCAGGAAGAGGGCGCTTGCGTGATGGTTTACACAAGCATTCTCACGCTACAATGAGCGGGCCTCTTTCTTCCTGACATCGCCTGCGCAAAAGGTTTGCCGTTTGACACATGCTTTCTCTTTCTATCGGCTGCCCCGGCGCATGCCCACGGCGGTGCTGGTCTCGATGCTGGTGCACGTGCTGTTGCTCGGCATTGCCCTCGGTGGCCAGAGCTTCGGCTTGCCTGGCCTGAATTTCGCCTGGAAAGAACCACGCTTCGGCGTCGATGACTTGCGTATCTCGCTGGCGCCTGCGCCGGCCGAGTCGGTCGCGGCGCCTCCCAACCCCTTGCCAGCACCCGCCGTCGTGGACAGTCCGCCTGCGCCGGGCGAGATGGCGGCAGTCGTGCCGCCGCCGCCATTGCCGCTACCTGCGCCGGCGCCCGTTTCGACGCCCGTGATGACGGCACTCAAACAATCCGATGTGGTGCTCCCGGTGAGCCCTGAAACGGTCGCGCCGGACCCGCGCGTGCAGGCGCGCGCGCGCCAGGAGGCGGTACGCGAGGCCGAGTTGGCGGCTGCCGCCCAGCGCGACGCGGCGCAGGAAGAACAGGCACGCCTGGCCCAGGTCGAGGCCGCCAAACAGGACACGGCGCGCCAGGAAGCGCGCAAGCAGGAGGCCGCACGGCAGGAGCTGGCACAACAGACGCAGCTCGACGCAGCCCGCCGCGCGCAGCAGGAAGCCGCACGCCAGGATGCTGCGCAACAAGAGGCAGCACGCCAGGAACAGGTAAAGCAAGCCCGGCTTGAAGCCGCCCGCCAGGACGCTGCCAGGCAGGAGAATGCACGGCAGGAAGCCGCGCGCCAGGAACAGACACGCCAATCCCAGCAAGAAGCAGCCCGCCAGGAACAGGCACGCCAGGCCCAGCAGGAAGCCGCGCGCCAGGAAGAACTGAAACAGGCGCCGCTGCGCCAGGAGCAGGTCAAACAGGCACTGGCGCAGCAGGCGCGCGCTGACCAGGAAGCGGCGCGTGAAGAACGCCTGCGCGCCATCGGCCAGCAGATGAAACAGGAAGCGGCGCAGCGCGACGCCGCCGAAGGCAATCCATCACGCTCGCTGCTGCCCGGCTTTAGCAGCCTGCGCCGTGGCTACCTGCTCAGCCGCGCCGACGCAAATACCGCGCTGGTTCAGTATGCCGCCGACATGGCCCGCAAGATCGAACTCAATCTCACCTTCGACATGGTGCGCGAGGCGGCGCAGCAGCCGCACGTGGCGCCGATCGTCACCGTCGCAGTCCGTGCCGACGGCTCGGTTGAGAAGGTGACCTTCGTCGTTGCCAGCGGCGTGGCGCGGCTCGACCAGGCGATCCGGCAAGTCATCGCCAGCCAGGCATCGTATGCCGCGTTTCCGCCGGCGCTGGCGCGCCAGTACGATGTCGTGGAAATCCGGCGCACCTGGGTCATCGATACGGCCATCCGATTGCAGTAATGCTGGAGTTTGGCAAAAGACCCGGTGCAGGGGTGGTTGCGCACGGGGCGAACGGTTACACTTGCGCTAGTTTTTTGTATCCGGCCGAGAAAAGCGCATGATCAACGTATTCGTCTTACAGAATGGCCGACTCAATCAGGTTCCGATCAATTCGCGTGCCGATCTTGAAAACGTCACCCCGGTGTGGGTCGACCTGACCGATCCCGAGGACGATGAAGTCGCATGGGTGAAAGCCATTTATGGCGTGACCTTGCCGGGCGAAGACGAAGTCAAGGACATCGAAGCCTCGGCCCGTTACTACGAAGCCGAAAACGGCGACCTGCATCTGCGCACCGACTTCTTGCTGGAAGAAGACGACGGCCCATCGCGCATCGTCACGGTCGCTTTCATTCTCGCGCGCAAGATGCTGTTCTCGGTGCACACCGACGATTTACCGGTCTTCCGCCTGGTGCGCATGCGCGCGCGCTCACGGCCAGGCTCGATCGCCGATTACATGGATGTGCTGATTGATTTATATGCCACCGATGCCGAGTATTCGGCCGATGCATTGGAGGGCATTTACCAGAACCTGGAAGAAGTCTCCGGGCGCGTGCTGCAGAAAGAATTTACCGACCAGGACGCGGCCGCGGCACTGAACGCGATCGCGCACGAGGAAGACTTGAACGGGCGCATCCGGCGCAACATGATGGATACGCGCCGCGCGGTGAGTTTTTTGATGCGCGGCCGCCTGTTGAATGCCGACCAGTTCGAGGAAGCGCGCCAGATTTTACGGGACATCGAATCGCTCGACGGCCACACCTCGTTCCTGTTCGATAAAATTAACTTCTTGATGGATGCGACGGTCGGTTTTATTAACATCAACCAGAACAAGATCATCAAGATTTTCTCGGTGGCGTCGGTGGCGTTCCTGCCGCCGACCCTGATCGCCAGCGTGTACGGCATGAATTTTAAATTCTTGCCGGAGCTGGAGTGGAGTTTTGGCTATCAGTGGTCGCTGACGCTGATGGTCATCAGCGCGATTGCGCCGTTCCTGTATTTCCGGCACCGGGGCTGGCTGAAATAAGACGACGTCTTTAAGGCCGGTAGTTTTAAGACCGTCACCCCGGCGAAGGCCGGGGTCCATGCTGAGTATCCGATTTACGCGATGCGCGCAAACACCCGACGCGCCGCTTCGATGGTCTCCGCAATGACCGCATCGTCATGCGCCGCCGATACAAACCCCGCTTCGAACGCCGCCGGCGCAAAGTACACGCCTTCGTCCAGCATGCCGTGGAAGAAGCTGTTGAACCTGGTCTTGTCGCCCGCCATCATCTGGCCATAGGTCGACGGGACATTGGTGCTGAAATACATGCCGAACATGCCACCGACGGAATCGGCGCAGAACGTGACGCCGGCTTCCTGCGCCGCCGCGGTCAAGCCGGCCACCAGCTTGCCGGCCTGAGCCGACAACTTATCGTAAAAGCCTGGTTCCTGCACGATAGCCAGCGTCGTCATGCCGGCCGCCACCGCCACCGGATTGCCCGACAGCGTGCCGGCCTGGTACACCGGCCCGATTGGCGCCATGTTGTGCATCAGTTCAGCGCTGCCGCCGAATGCCGCCACCGGCAAGCCGCCGCCGATGACCTTGCCGAGCGCGGTGAGGTCGGGCGCGATGCCGTACAGTTCCTGCGCGCCGCCGAGGGCCACGCGAAAGCCGCTCATGACTTCATCGAAAATGAGCACGCTGCCGTGTTGCGTGCACAGTTCGCGCATGCGGCGCAGGAACTCCGGCGTGGCACGGATCAAATTCATATTGCCTGCCACCGGCTCCACGATGACGCAGGCGATGGTGTCGCCCATCGACTCGAACGCGTCTTCCAGCTGGGCGATGTTGTTGTAATCGAGTACCAGGGTGTGCTTGACGAAATCTTCCGGCACGCCGGCCGAGGTCGGGTTCCCGAAGGTCAGCAGGCCGCTGCCGGCTTTCACCAGCAGGGAATCGGCGTGGCCGTGGTAGCAGCCTTCGAACTTGACGATCTTGTCGCGTCCGGTGGCGCCGCGCGCCAGGCGCAGAGCGCTCATGGTCGCTTCGGTGCCGGACGACACCAGGCGCACCTGCTCGATCGACGGCACCAGGCGGCACAAGGTCTCGGCCATTTCCACTTCACCGAGCGTGGGGGCGCCGAATGACAGGCCGTTGGCGGCCGCATCCTGCACCGCCTTGACCACTTTCGGGTGGGCGTGGCCGACGATGGCCGGGCCCCACGAGCCGATGTAGTCGATGTAGCGCTTGCCGTCGGCGTCGTAGAAATAGGGGCCTTGCGCGCGGGTGATGAAGCGCGGCGTGCCGCCGACCGAGCGGAACGCGCGCACGGGTGAATTCACCCCGCCCGGCGTGGTTTGCTGGGCGCGGGCGAACAGGATGTCGTTCTGGGAAGTGGATTCTGTGCTCATGGTCGCTTAAAGGAGGGCTGAAGGGGGCAAACGCGCTGGCGGCAGCGCGGGATTGGCGCAATGCGCGGCGCCAAAGAATTTGTTGGGGACCAGCTTGCCCATGCCGAGGCGCTGGGCGTGGGCCAGCGCGGCGCAGGTGTAATCGTGCGCCGTTTGCAGCGCATCGGCCGGCGCCGCGCCCAGGGCCAGCTGGGTACAGAAGGCCGCCGACAGCGTGCTGCCGGCGCCCAGAAAACTGCCGGGCAGGTGGCGCCAGTCGCAGGCCGCCACCACGCCGTCGGCGTCGTACAGGGTATTCGAGCAGGGCAGGCCGCCGGTGCCGCCGGTGCAGGTCACGAGTACATAACGACAACCACTGCCGGTGATTTCCGCCACGTCGGCGGTCAGCATGCCGTCGCCGGAACCGTCGCGCCAGGTTTCGGCCATGCGCGCCAGTTCCACCTGCGACAGGACCAGCACGGCGGCCTGGGGCACCAAAATCGAGCGGATGGCGTTCAGCATATCGTCGTCGGCCAGGCCGGAATCGGGCAGGCTGGACAGGAACGGATCGAGGATCAGCGGCACGTCCGGGTAATCCGATACGATTTCGGCAATCACGGTCGCCTGCTCGATGCTGGCGATACTGCCAACTTTGAAGGCCGCGACCGGCATGTCCTCGAGCAGCACGCGGGCCTGGTCGGCCACCCAGTCCGGGTCAATTTCGTGCAGGTCGTCGACTCTGGCCGTGTCGGCAATGAGCATGCCCGTGGCCACCGTCAGCGCGTGGCAGCCGAACGCGGAAAACACCGCCTGGTCGGCCTGGATGCCAAGCGCGCCGACCGGGTCGAGCACGCCGAAAGAAAGGATAAGGGGAACAGTTTGGATTTGCACGGCCGCTGGATTAAGATACCTGATTTGGCATTTTACTAGATACAAGGAACGTCACGTGAGTAGCACAGAAACTGCAGTCAAGCCCTTTGAAACCTGGATGTGCCTTATTTGCGGCTGGGTCTACGATGAAGCAACCGGCGCGCCGGACGATGGCATCGCACCCGGCACGCGCTGGGCTGACGTGCCGATGAACTGGACCTGCCCGGAGTGCGGCGCCCGCAAAGATGATTTCGAAATGACACAAATTTAACTCCAGAAACAGACAGTTGCCGCATGTCAGTTGAATTACTACAACACCTGCACCACAACGAGATTGCCGTATGGTAACCTCATAGGTTCTTGCTGAAGTGAAACAATTATGACAACAACGCCGCAACCGACTGGCCTGAAGATTATGGTCATCGATGATAGCAGTACGATCCGGCGCTCCGCCGAGATCTTCCTGGGTCAGGCTGGGTACCAGGTGGTGACCGCAGAGGACGGCTTCGACGCACTCGCCAAAATCAATGACCACCAGCCTGCGCTGATCCTGTGCGACATCCTGATGCCGCGCCTGGATGGCTATCAGACCTGCGCCCTGATCAAAAAGAGCGCCAAATTCCATGCCACGCCGGTATTGATGCTGTCCTCCAAGGACGGCCTGTTCGACCGTGCGCGCGGCGCCATGGTTGGCGCGGCGGCTTACCTCACCAAGCCCTTCAGCAAAGACAGTCTCCTGACCGCGGTGCGCCAGCACACGGCCGGCCTGTCGTGAGCATCTCCTGACCTTCTTCTACCTGGAAATTCCCGTGGCCATTCAAAAAATCCTGATCGTTGACGATTCCCCTACCGAGCGCTATTACCTGACCGAAATTCTGGAACGCAACGGCTTTACCGTCACCACCGCCGAAAACGGCGACGATGCCATGGCCAAGATCCGTGCCGACCGTCCTGAACTCATCCTGATGGATGTGGTCATGCCGGGCGCCAACGGTTTCCAGGTGACCCGCGCCATTGCGCGCGATCCGGAATTGTCCGACGTGCCCATCATCATCTGCAGCACCAAGAACCAGGAGACGGACCGCATCTGGGGCTTGCGCCAGGGCGCACGCGATTACCTGGTCAAGCCGGTCGACCAGGACGAGCTGTTGGCACGCATCGCCGGCCTGAGCGCCTGAGATGAGCGCGACACCGACGCCTGTCGCATCGTCGAACGAACAGCCGGGTCGCCCCGACGCGGCTGAGCGCCGTAGCCGCTTGCGCCAGTACCAGGTGCAGCTGCTGGCGCGCATGCAGGCCGCGCGTACCAACAGCGGGGCCCGTGTCAACCAGCTGGGCGTGGCGATGGGTGACGAGCGTTACCTGCTCGACCTGACCACGGCCGGTGAAATTGTCAGTGTGGCGCCGGTCACCGCCGTCCCGCTGACGCAAGCCTGGTATCTCGGGCTTGCCAATATCCGTGGCAACCTGGTCGGCGTAGTCGACCTCGCGCGCTACCTTGGACTGGGCGAAACGCCAGTCGGTGCGGAAGCCCGCTTCGTGACCTTCGCACCAGGCCTGGGCATGAACTGCGCGCTGCTGGTCTCGCGCGTGTACGGCCTGCGCCATGCAGCAGATATGACGCCCGAGGCAGCACGACTGCGCGACGGCGATGGCCAGGCGTGGACGCCCCTGGACCTGGCAGCACTGGTACGCGACGAGCGTTTCCTTCAAGTCGGACTGTAGTAGGCCATTTCGGCCGATTCAACAAGCAACAAAGTAAAAATATATCGCTGGTCGATAAGGAGCTGGGAATGGGTTTCGCGTCTAAACTGTCAATCAATTTTGCCCCCAAGGCTGTATCGGGAGAGACCGTGCTGTCCTCCCCCGATTCCGAATTCGGCGCCGAACCCGGCACCGCTGCGTTCAGGGCACTCAATCCGGGGGCGGACGCTCCCGCCGCCACGCCTGCGGCCACGGACGCCACGCGCGACGACGGCGGCACTGGCTGGAGCCTGCCGTTGATCGGCCACCTGTCGTTGCCGCGCCAGCTGCGGGTGCTGCTCTACGCTGCCGCGGGCGGCATTGCCGTCACCATTTTCGCGCTCTGGCAGAACGCCTCGAGCAGCGCCGTCTCATCGGCCCAGACCCAGATCGCGTCCGACGCGCTGATGCACTCGCAGCGTATCGGCAAGGCCGCACCAAACTCGGTGCAGGGTAACAAAGACGCCTTCGCCCAGCTGCAGGACAGCCGCGCGCAACTGAGCAACGACCTGAAAATCCTGTCCGACGGCGGCAACTTCGCCGGCCGCAGCATCCCGTCGCCGTCATCGGCGACCGCACGCCAGCTGGCCGTCGTCAAGACCAAGTGGCTGACCTCGGAACGCGCGGCCGGTACGATTATCGCCACCACGCCCGAGTTGCTCAGCTTTGACAAATCGATTCGTACCCTGGACGTGATTTCGCCGGAACTGCTGGCGCTGACCGATGACCTGCTGACCCAGAAGGCTGCCCGCGGCGGCAACCCGCGCGAACTGGCCGCGATCGGCCGCTTGCTGATGCTGACCCAGCGCCTGTCGCGCAGTGCGTCCGAATACCTGACCTCGGGCGGTATCCGCGCCGAAACCGCTTTCCAGCTGGGCAAGGACACCACCGCGTTCCGCGCCACCGTCAACGGCCTGCTCAACGGTAATGAACAGCTCGGTCTGTCCGCACTGAAAGACGCCGACCTGCGCGAGCTGCTCGAACAAATCAACACCAAGTTCGACACCTACCAGGAAGTGGTATCGGCGTTCCTGCTGAACCTGTCCAAGCTGACCGCCGCGAAAGCCGCCGAACAGTCGATCTACTACGAGAACGAAGAACTCAAAACGCTGCTCTCGAAGCTTCAGGCCGACTACCGTTCGAGCCAGGATTCCACCGACAGCTGGTTCTGGCTGATGGTCGCCGCCTCGCTGTTCACGCTGGGCATGGCCGCATCGATCAGTAGCGTGATGCTGCAGGATTCGCGCAACCGTACCCGCGGCGCCGATACGCGCCGCCAGGAAGCGGAAAGCCAGCGCGTGCTGTCGCAAGCGAAGGAAGAAGAAGCCAAGGCCACCAACGACCAGAACCAGGCCGCGATTTTGCGCCTGATGAACGAATTGCAGGAAGTGGCCGATGGCGACTTGACGGTGCACGCCACGGTGTCGGAAGACATCACCGGCGCGATTGCCGACTCGGTGAACTACACCGTGGAAGAGCTGCGCGCACTGGTCCATCGCGTGACCACCACCGCCGAAAAAGTGACCACCGCATCGAACGATGCGCGCCAGGTCTCGACCGACCTGCTGGACGCAACCGCCCAGCAGTCGCGTGAAATTCAGGATGCATCGGCGACGGTGCTGAAAATGGCGAGCGACATTACGGACGTGTCGAATTCGGCGAGTGAATCGGCCGACGTGGCGCGCCAGTCGGTGGCCGCGGCGGAGCAGGGCGCAACCGCCGTGCAAAACGCCATCAAGGGTATGATCGACATTCGCGAGCAGATCCAGGAAACCTCGAAGCGTATTAAACGGCTGGGTGAATCGTCCCAGGAGATTGGCGAGATCACCGAGCTGATTTCCGACATTACCGAACAGACCAACGTGCTGGCGCTGAACGCGGCAATCCAGGCCGCATCGGCTGGTGAAGCCGGTCGCGGCTTCTCGGTGGTGGCGGAAGAGGTGCAGCGCCTGGCGGAACGTTCGGGCGATGCGGCGAAACAGATCGGCGCGCTGGTGCGTACCATTCAGACCGATACGCACGATGCGGTAGCCGCTATGGAAAAATCGACGCAGGGTGTGGTCGAAGGGGCCCGCCTGTCGGATGCTGCCGGTGCGGCACTGAACGATATTTCGCGCGTGTCGAACCGCCTCGCGGAACTGATTCAAGGGATTTCGTTTGCCACCGAACTGCAGGCGACGTCGGCCAACAGTGTGGCGCACAACATCCAGCACATCCTGTCGGTAACGGAACAAACCCAGGATGGTACCCAGCAGACCGCGCAGTCGATCAGCCAGCTGGCCTTGCTGGCACAGGAACTGAAAAACTCGGTATCGCGCTTCCGCGTTGCCGCTTGATAACAGGTTGATCATGACTTCTTCTTCGCACGCGCCGCGCATCGACACGGGACCTCTGTCCTGGGTGATCGGTGAAATCCGCGACTCG
Organism: Massilia sp. S19_KUP03_FR1; assembly: GCF_036688685.1. NCBI lineage: Bacteria > Pseudomonadati > Pseudomonadota > Betaproteobacteria > Burkholderiales > Oxalobacteraceae > Massilia > Massilia sp. S19_KUP03_FR1. The sequence continues at coordinate 161,488 of NZ_JAQQPS010000011.1, forward strand.
TTGGGACGTTCGGGCAGTGCCCTCGGCGACGCTGTCGCGGCGGGGATTGACGGCGCCGACGCGCGCGCCACCGCGCTCCAGCATGCGAAAACGCATCTGCACCAGGCCCATGGCGCCTTGCAGATGGTCGACATCGACGGCGTCGGTCTGGTGACGCTGGCTGCGGAAATCGCGCTCGATCGTTTCAAGGATGGTGCACTGGCATGTTCAGCGGCCAATGCAGCCGCCGTCACCGACGTGTATGGCGCCGTGATCGAGTACCTCGACGAGTTGCTCGCCGGCGCGCCGGCCCAGCCGACCCGCCTGTTCCCTTATTACCAGGCGCTGCAGGCTTTGCAGGGCGTGGAACGGATCCACCCGGCCGATTTGCTGTTCGTCGATTTGTCGATGCCGGTGGCGCTGGCAGCCCAGGCTGCCGCGTCCAGCGATGCGGCACCGGACTACGCCGTGGTGCGCCAGCGTTTCGAAAAAGCGCTGCTGCCGTTCCTGAAAAGTACCGACGCCGCGTCCCAGCAAAGCACGGCAAGCAAGCTGCTGCTGGCCATCGCGCCGGTGCCGGGTGCGCAAACCGAACCGCATGCGCGCGCCTTCTGGCACGCGATGCACGCGTTTGCTGAACTGGTTGCCAGCGGCCAGCTGGCCAGCAATTTGTATGTCAAGCAGCTGTTTGGCATGATCAACCTGCAGCTGCGCCGCCTGTCGCAAGGCCAGGGCGGGCTGCCTGAAACCATGCTGCGCGACGCGCTGTTTTTCATCGCCGCAGCGCAAAACCCGACGCCGGAAGCGCAGGCACTGCGCCACGCTTACCGCCTCGAGGGCGTGGTGCCGGCCGATTACGCCGAGCGCCGCTATGGCCGTATCGACGCCGCCGCATTGAAGCAAGCGAAGGAAGCGCTGGTCCAGACCAAGTCGGGCTGGGACAAGCTGGCCTCGAATGCCGTGGCCCCGGCCGACAGTTTCAACGAAGCGCTGGCCACCCTGGCCGGCGCCAGCGAAAAACTCGGTGCACCCGCTCTGGCACAACTGCTGCGCGAACTGGGCCAGGCGGCCACGGAAGCACTGGCCGCGAACCGCAGCGACGAGCTGGGCATGGAAATGGCCACGGCGATGCTGTTCGTCGAGCAGGGTCTCGACCAGGTGCGCCAGTTGCCGGCCGATTTTGAAGAACACGCCGAACTGGTGGGCGCCCGTTTGCTGGCGCTGGCTGCCGGCGAAACGCCGCCGGCCGCGCCGCAGTGGCAGGGTGAACTGGCCCAGAAAACCCAGCATGGCCAGACCGTCACGGTGCTGGCTGGCGAGATCAAATCGAGCCTGCGCCAGATCGAAAAAACCCTCGACGATTACCATGCCGGGATCATCCAGCGCCCGGCGCTGGTCAATGTCGAACCCTTGCTGCACCAGTTGAAGGGTGCCTTGTCGGTGCTCGACCAGGACGCCGCCGTGCGCGCCGTGCAGCGCGTGCAGGACGACGTCCATGGCCTGGCCCTCGGCACCACCGAAGGCGGCGTGCACGCCCCGGTGCTGCAGCTGATCGCCCGCAACGTCGGCGCGCTCGGCTTCTTTACCGACATGCTGGCCCAGAATGGTGTGCAGGCCGGCCAGCGCTTTGTGTTCGACGAGGTCGAAGGCGTGTTCCACGAAATCCCGTTCGAAGAAGTGGCGCAAGAAGCGTCGCCGTTCGACGCCGAACTGGATGCGGCCCCCGCACCTGCGCAAGCGGTGCCCGAACCGGTGGTGGAACCGGTGCAGGCGCCCGCGCCGCAAGGCGACGATTCGATCGAAGCCGAGCTGCTGGAAATTTTCATCTCCGAAGCCCAGGAAGTGCTGGCGCTGGTGGCGGACAACATCCCGGCCGCCGAGCGCGCGCCCGACAGCCAGGAAATCCTCACACAGCTGCGCCGCTCGTTCCACACGCTCAAGGGCAGTGGCCGCATGGTGGGCCTGGAAGAATTCGGCATCGCCGCCGCTGCCATCGAAAAATGCATGAACCTGTGGCTGGCCGAGTCGCGCACTGCATCGCCATCGCTGCTCAACATGCTGCACAACGCCTGCGTCGAACTGACTGCCTGGGTCGGCGAACTGGCCAGCACGGGCCGCTCGGATCGCCTTGGCGCCGCACTGGCCGATGCGGCCGAACGCGTCCAGAACGGCCTGTCGCCGAAAGAAGCGGTAGCGGCACCGGTCGCGCTCGAAGCCGTGCCTGAGACGGAAGTTGTTGCCACGCCGGAGCCGGTTGCTGTCGAAGCGGACGAGGAAATTGCCGCCGTGGCCTTGCCGGTCGACGAGGACGAACTGCCGTGGGACGACGACGCCATTCCGGTACTCGACCAGATTGCACCGGAAGAGGTGGTCGCCGAAGAAGAACCGGCGCCGGACGACAAGCTGAAACGCTTCGGCGACCTGGCCATTCCACTGCCGCTGTATAACATCTACCTGGCCGAAACCGACGAGTTGATGCGCCTGTTGCAGCGCGACTTCAGCCAGTGGCGCGATACGCCGCAGCGCGCCGTCACGGTCGATGCGCTCAAGGCTGCGCACACTCTGGTCGGCACCTCGGCCACGGTGGGGTTCAACGCCTTGCGCGATGTCGCCCATGCGCTGGAAAACGTGCTCGATGCCTTGCAGGCGCCGGCACCGGTGCTGGAACCAGCGTCGCGCGCCCTGCTCGAAGAGACGCTGGCCGAAATCGGCACCATGTTGCAGCGTTTTGCCCAGGCCGACCTGGCGCCCGATCAGCCCTTGCTGGTGGCCCGCCTGAACGCGCTGTGCCGCGATGTGACGGCGCGTGCGCCGGCCCAGGACGACGTTGACGACGACCAGCTCGACGGTCAGCTCGACGGTCAGCTCGACTCGCTGTTCACCGACACGCTGGCCAGCCTGGTCGCTGAGCCGCCGGCGTTCGAAGAAGCCGTTGCAGCGCCTGCTGCCGCAGAGGCTGTGGCCGACGATTTCGACGGTCTGTTCGGCGACGACGCCGACGATCCATTCGGTGCGCCGCACGAAGCGGTGGCTGCAGTGGAGCCGGAACCTGAACCTGAACTGGATCCCGTGCTGGAAGCGGCGCCGGAACCAGAACCCGTTGCAGAAATAGCGCCGGAACCAGAACCAGAACCAGAACCAGAACTAGAACCAGAACCAGAACCAGAACCAGAACCAGAACCAGAACCAGAACCAGAACCAGAACCAGAACCAGAACCAGAACCGGAACCAGAACCGGAACCAGAACCAGAGCCCGTCGCCGACGTTGCGCCGGTGCCGGAACCGGTGTTGGTTGCGCCGGAAGTGGTGCGTGAAGCGGAGCCGGAACGGGTCCTGACCGCAGAATCGGCATTCAGCGATGAGCTCGATGCCGACCTGATGCCGGTGTTCCTGGAAGAAGCGACCGACCTGATGCCGGAGCTGGGCAACAACCTGCGCCAGTGGCAGACGAAACCAGCCGACACGGCGCCGGCCCAGCGCCTGCTGCGCACGCTGCATACCGTCAAGGGCAGCGCGCGGATGGCCGGTGCGATGCGCCTCGGTCAGCACATTCACGAACTGGAAACCCAGGTCGAGAATATGGTTCACGCCGGTACCACGGCGGCGGCCGCGTTCGACGAACTGCTGGCCAACTACGACCAGGCCTTGCTGCTGTTCGAACAACTGCAAAACCCGCAGGCCGCGCCTGCCGACACCGCGCCACAGGACGGCAGCGCCGCACCGGTCAGCCTGGCTGCCGCGATCGACGACATCGCCTCGCCAACTGCCCGGACCGCGCTGGTGCGGGTCCGTGCCGACATCCTCGACCGCCTGGTCAACCAGGCCGGCGAAGTGTCGATCACGCGCTCGAAGCTGGAAAACCAGGTCAGTGGCCTGAAGTCTTCCCTGGGCGACTTCGCCGAAAATCTGGCGCGCTTGCGGCGCCAGTTGCGCGAAGTGGAAATCCAGGCCGAAACGCAGATGGCCTCGCGCATGTCGATTGCCGGCGAACGCGAATTCGATCCGCTCGAGTTCGACCGTTTTACGCGCTTGCAGGAATTGACGCGCATGATGGCCGAGAGCGTCAACGACGTCGCCTCCTTCCACGACACCCTGGCGCGCAGCGTCGACGGTGCCACGGAAGACCTGGCCGCGCAGTCGCGCCTGACGCGCGATTTGCAGCGCGACCTGATGCGCGTGCGGATGGTGCCATTTGCCAGCCTGTCGGAACGGCTGTTCCGGGTGGCGCGCCAGACCGCCAAAGAGATCGACAAGCGGGTCAACCTGGATATCAAGGGCGGCAGCGTGGAGATCGACCGCAGCGTGCTTGAATCGATGGCTGCGCCGTTCGAACACTTGCTGCGCAATGCGATCGTGCACGGCGTCGAGTCGCGTGTGAATCGCGGCATGGCGGGCAAATCCGAGACCGGTGAATTGCTGGTGCAGGTCAGCCAGCAGGGTAACGAAGTGGTCATCGAGTTTTCCGATGACGGCGCTGGCCTCGACCTGGCCCGTATCCGCGCCAAGGCGATCGACAAGGGCTTGGTGCCGGACGGTGTGGAACTGAGCGACCACGAGGCAGCCGACCTGATTTTCACGGCCGGTTTCTCGACCGCCGATGCGCTGACCGAACTGGCTGGCCGCGGCGTGGGCATGGACGTGGTGCGCACCCAGGCGCAGTCGCTTGGCGGTCGGGTGGCCCTGGCCACCGAAGCGGGCAAAGGCGCGCGCTTCACGATTCACCTGCCATTGACGCTGGCCGTGACGCAGGTCGTGCTGACCACCAGTGGCGGCAAGACGTGGGCACTGCCATCGATCCTGGTGGAGCAGGTGCTGCAACTGAAGGAAGCTGCGCTGATGGAAGCGCAGGCTGCCGGTTTCGTCGTGGTGCAGGGTCAGCAGGTGCCGCTGCAGTTCCTGTCGACTTTGCTGGGCGACGCTGCTGCGCCGCTGGCGCAGCGCTCGTCGCCGGTGATGGTCCTGCGCAGCGGTAATGACAGGGTGGCGGTGCAGGTCGACGAGGTGCAGGGCAACCGCGAGGTGGTCATCAAGAACATCGGGCCGCAACTGGCGCGCATGGTCGGCATCTCCGGCGCCACGGTGCTCGGTAACGGCTCGATTGTCTTGATCCTGAACCCGATCGCCCTGGCCCAGCAGGGTACCCACAGCGATGCCTTGCGCATGCGTGATGCCGCCGTCCCCGAAGCCCCGGTGCGCAATGCCGTGGTGATGGTGGTCGACGATTCGCTGACGGTGCGCCGCGTGACCCAGCGTCTGCTGGAACGCGAGGGTTACCAGGTGCTGCTGGCCAAGGATGGCGTCGATGCGCTCGAACAGCTGCAGCAGGCCACGCCTGACCTGATGCTGGTCGATATCGAAATGCCGCGTATGGATGGCTTCGATTTGACGCGCAATGTGCGCGGCGGCGAGAAGACGGCGGCTATTCCGATCATCATGATCACCTCGCGCACGGCCGACAAGCACCGCAACTACGCGCTGGACCTGGGTGTGAATGCGTACTTCGGCAAGCCGTTCCAGGAGCCGGTGCTGCTGGCGGCGATTGCGGGCTTGCTGGGTCGCGAGATGCCGGCGACGTCGGTGTAAGCAGTCAGCTTCAAACACGTCATCTCGGCCTTTGGTCGAGATGACGTTCTTCGCAGTATTGAGAACGTCCCTCCCTCAAGTACGCCTGCGAATTTTCCCGTATGCGCGCCATTAACTGGCGTGGCTATCCGCCCTCCGATCCGTGTTGAGATGCCCGATGGCGTCGAATGCGACCCAGGTTTTGGGGCCCACGATACCGTCCGGCACGAGTTCGTGCTCGCGCTGGAACCTGCGCACCGCCGCTTCGGTCTGGGCGCCAAACGCGCCGTCCGCTTCCACGCCGCAGCGTGTCTGCACCTCGCGCACCAGATCGCCAACGGCGCCCCTTCGCAGCGTGGGGCGGCCGTTGCCCGCGGGTTCGACAGACGGAATGGGTTTGGGTGGCGGGGCCAAACCGTTCATGATCGCCGCCACGTCGGCGCGAAATATGTCCATGTCGAACAGCGGATCGTTTTTCCTGTTCGGCGGCAGCGCGTATTCCTTGTGCCCGGCGCAGAATTCCGGTCCGTGGCCGATGTGCTGCAGGATGGCCGCCACGCCGCGCCGGTAGCTATCCATTTGCACCTCCGGCCAAGGAAAATCGGCAGACGTGCCCGCATTTTCCGCCTCAATGCCAATAAAGCTGAGGTTGCCGGTCGTGAAACCACGCCACTTGCCTTTGCCTGCGTGGTTGCACTTGCCTGCGGCGATGACATAGTAGGTACCGTCCCGGCCAAGCCCAAGCTGGGCCAGCGGTCCGGGGAGGTCGCTGCGGCCGTTGATCAGGGTGCCCAGGCTTGGCATGTTGCCCGTCCGCGGGCCGGCGGTATGGTGGCATATCACCCCCTCGACACGTCCCATCTCGCTGCGGCCGCGCTCGGCCCAGCCATCGTGAACGGCCACCTTCAGGCCGGCGCTTTCCAATACCATTGGCAACCACGTCAGGGAATAGATCATGATGCCACCCCGCCACGTGCGGCTGGAAGATCTTCGTCGGCCGTAGGGAGGGTGACGGCGACGTCGCAGCTGTCGACATCATGCTCGCTGTCGGATTCGCCAGTGGGCGCCTGCGTTGTGGCAAGGTCCGCAATCGTCAGCACCAGCTGCTCTGATGTGCCGCCGCCCGGCGCGGGATTGACGACGGTAACCTTCATCTGGCCTTCGCGTGCCGTATCGGCATCCTGCAGCGCGGCCGACAAATGGGTACTGTCCTTGAACGTTGTTGTCCGTGCGCTGCCATTGATTTGCACCACCGAGCCATTCACGAATCCCTTGCCGGTCAGCGTGATGACGACATCGCGCGCGCCCGGTGCCAAGCGCGCCGGCTCGCTGCCGCTCAGCACCGGCACCGGGTTGTCGAGACCTTCCTTGCGCTTGAGGTCACCAGCCGAGGTCTTGAACATCGTGTCGAATACTTCACTCAGCTTGTCGGTTGCCTGCTTTGAAAACATGCCGACCAGGCCTGCCAGCGCAGTGATACCGTACAAATTGATGCTGTCGGCCTGTGTGGCGCCGGACAGGAAGCCGCCCCGCACACAGAGATAAAAGATCACAGCGAGCACGGTGCCGATGAACGGCTTGAGGATGTACCACCAGAGCCAGTTGGTGGTCAGGCGCTTGTTGCCGACGAAGTCGCCGAACGACGTCGCCGCGTGGATGAAGCTGCCTAGTGCGCCTGCCAGCATAACCAGGATCAATAGCTTGGCATCGGACGAAACATGGAAGCACAGGTAATTTCCGGCAGCGCAAACTTGCTGCGGATCGGTCGCCTTGCCTGCAATGCCCCCATTCCAGAAAACCAGAAAGAGGTAGGCCAGGGCGAGCGCAAGAAGGATCAGTCCCCCCCCCAGCACGCGCGTCTGTTTCTGGCTGGCGAAGCTGGCTGGTCCGGCCGGCACCGTCGCCAGGGTCGGCTCTGACATCGATGCGGTGTTGAGTTCGTCGAACGGCATATGGCCTCCCTATCGTCATGTGCGTGACTGACTTTATCAGGACGACATGGCGAAAAGCGGCGTTAACGGCTGCTGCGCGGCGGCGTACATATGAGCCAACTCAGAACCAGCGTGCTGCAAACAACGGCCCCATGCACACGGAGAATTGAGCCGTACACGGCTGTTTTGCGCGCTTGAGCGGGGCAAACCTCACGCCGTGCAAGCCCGGTCGACTTCAGTCCGCCACCACTGCCTTTACCACGGCGAACCGCTCCAACGTCTTCTGCCGCGCCTTGTCATGCTCGACCAGCCGCTGCGGATAATTGTCCCCCAGCCTTACCCCCTTCTTCGACAGCACGGCCGCCGGCACCAGCCACGGCGCGTGGATCTCTTTCTTGTCCAGCTGGCCCAGCTGCGGCAGGTACTGCCTGATAAACTCCCCCTGCGCATCGAATTTCTCCGACTGCGTCACCGGATTGAAAATCCTGAACCACGGCTGCGCATCGCATCCGGTCGAGGCCGCCCACTGCCAGCCGCCGTTGTTCGACGCCAGCTCGTAATCGTTCAGGTGCAGCGCGAAGTACTGTTCGCCCCAGCGCCAGTCGATGCCCAGGTCCTTCACCAGGAAGCTGGCCACCACCATGCGCAGGCGGTTGTGCATGAAGCCGGTCTGGTTGATTTGCGCCATGGCCGCGTCGACCAGCGGATAGCCGGTGCGGCCTTCGCACCAGGCCGCGAACAGTGCCTCGGCCTCGGGGCCTTGCTCCCACTGAACCGCGTCGAAGGCCGGCTTGAACGCTTCGCTCACCACGCGCGGGTGCTGGAACAGGATCATCTGGTAAAACTCGCGCCAGATCAGTTCGGCCAGCCACACGGGCGCGCCGACGCCGCCGGCGCCATTCGCCGCCAGCTGCTGCACCGTGCGCGCCAGGTGGCGCACCGAGATGGTCCCGAAGCGCAAATGCATCGACAGGCGCGAGGTTGAATCGAGCGCCGGAAAATTGCGCTCGGTGTCGTAGTCGGGCATGCGTGGAATGAAGGCTTCGAACAGGCTTGACGCGCCATCCATGCCGAACGGCCGGGCCGGCACGGCAGGCTCGCTGAAGCCGAGCTGTTGCAGGGAGGGCAGGGCGGACGGGCCCGGCACGAAATGCGCAGCGTGCGCATCGCTCGCATAGGCGACCAGGCAATCGGGCTGCGCCGCCATCTTCTTGAGCCACGCGTTTTTGTACGGCGTGAAGACGGAAAATGGCTTGTCGTTCAAGGTCAGCACTTCATTCTGTTCAAAGATGACCTGGTCCTTGAAACTGTGCAGCGCGCGGCCGCCCGCCGCCAGGCGCTCGGCCACATCCGCATCGCGGGCAAGCGCAGCCGGATCGTAGTCGCGGTTGATATATACCGCGTCGACTTCCAGCGCTGCGGCCAGCTTGAGCACTTCATCGGCCGCGCAGCCGTGCCGCACCAGCAAGTGACCTTGCATGCCCTGCAGGTCGGCGTCCAGCTGGGCGATGCTGGCATGGATGAACTGGACGCGACGATCGTCTTGCGGAAGCGGATCCAGGATGGCCGTGTCATAGACAAACACACAGTACACTTCGGTCCCCGCCGTGAGCGCGTGGTACAGGGCGGCGTGGTCATGGGCGCGCAGGTCGCGGCGGAACCAGACTAAAATCTTGCTAGGAGTCATTATTCGTGTGCGTGGTCAAAGCGGACCCTATTTTACTGTCTACGATCGACAGAACAGGGTCAATGGCCCGGTGTCGAACCGCGCATGCATGGTGGCGGTCGAAATCAGTGTAAACTAGCGAAAATTCCCTACCCCGCAGTTTGGGGCTCAGCGAGCCGAAGAAAGAGTGCGGAGAGTACGCGTATGAAGAAAAGCAAGATAGGCCAGCCTCTTCCCATGCTTGGCCTGCCACAGGAAGCGGGCCAGCAACTGGGCCATGCCGGGCCGGCGGCATCCGGACTGAACCTGGCGAATCATTTCTTGATCGCCATGCCGTCGATGGATGACCCCGTCTTTGGCGGCACGGTCGTGTACGTCTGCGAGCACAACGACAAGGGCGTGCTCGGCGTTATCGTCAACAAGCCCACCGACATGACGATGGAAACCCTGTTCGAACGTATCGACCTGAAACTTGCCGACGACATCGACGCAGACGTTGTCAATGAAGCCATCCTGTTTGGCGGTCCGGTCCAGGACGACCGCGGGTTTGTCTTGCACACGCCGGGCGAGCGCTATTCGTCGTCGCTGACCGTCACCCCCGAAGTCGCCTTCACCACCTCCATCGACGTCCTCGAAGCAGTCGCTGCCGGCGACGGCCCGGCGCGCATGCTGGTGTCCATCGGTTATGCGGGCTGGAGCCCGGGCCAGCTGGAAGAAGAACTGGCGCGCAATGGCTGGCTCACGGTCGGCGCCGACGCGCACGTGCTGTTCGACCTGCCGGTGGAAGAACGCTACACGGCCGCCATCAAGTTGCTGGGCATCGACCCGGTCATGCTTGCGTCCGAGGCCGGCCACGCTTGATGATCGAGATCGTTTTTGGCTTTGACTTCGGCATCAAGCGTATCGGCATTGCAATGGGCAACACCTTGACCGCGCAGGCGCAGCCGCTGGCCGTGGTCAAGGCGATCGACAATGCCACCCGTTTTACCCAGATCGGCGCGCTGATCGAGCAGTGGCGTCCCACGCGCCTGGTGGTCGGCGAGCCGCGCCACCCGGACGGCGCCGAGCACGAGATGACCTTGCGCTGCCAGCGTTTCGCCAACCAGCTGCACGGCCGCTTCAATCTGCCCGTCACGCTGGTGGACGAACGCTACTCATCGGCGGTGATTTCCGCCAAGCGCGGCGAGGTCATCGACGACCGCGCCGCCGCCATCATTTTGCAACAATACTTTGACGACCATGCCCATCACAACAACCACGGACTTTGACGCCGAGGCGCTGTACCGCACCCTGCTCGAGCAGGTGCGCGCAGGCCTCGCCGGTGTACCGGACGCCGCCATTGTCGGCATCCATTCGGGCGGCGCCTGGCTGGCCCAGCGCCTGGCCGCTGACCTCGATTTGACGAACCGTCTCGGCTCCATCGACGTGTCGTTCTATCGCGACGATTACGCCAAAAAAGGCTTGCACCCGGACGTCAAACCGACCCACATCGGTTTCAATGTCGACCGCGCCAACATCGTGCTGGTCGACGACGTCCTGTACACCGGGCGCACCACGCGCGCGGCGATCAATGTGCTGTTTGACTACGGCCGCCCGGCGCGCATCATGCTGGCGGCACTGGCCGATCGGGCCGGACGCGAGCTGCCGGTGGCGGCCGATTTCGTCGGCGTGCACGCCGAGCTGGCGCCAGGCCAGTCGCTGTCGCTGCAGCGTGGTGAAGACGGCGCTTTGTCGCTGACGGTCGAGGACGATGCGGAGGAACCGCATGCTTAATCCCCAACTGAACAAACACGGCGAACTGCAGCACCTGCTGTCGATCGAAGGCTTGCCGAAATCAATCGTCAATCACATCCTCGACACCGCGTCGAGCTTCGTGAGTATCTCCGACCGCGAAGTGAAAAAAGTGCCGCTGATGCGCGGCAAGAGCGTGTTCAACCTGTTCTTCGAAAACTCGACGCGCACCCGCACCACCTTCGAGATCGCGTCGAAACGCCTGTCGGCCGACGTGATCAACCTGAACATCCAGGCCTCGTCGGCCAGCAAGGGCGAATCGTTGTTGGATACCATCGACAACCTGTCGGCCATGCACGCCGACATGTTCGTCGTGCGCCACGCGCAGTCGGGCGCACCGTACCTGATCGCCAAGCACCTGATCGACACGAAGCAGTCGCATGTCCACGTGGTCAACGCTGGCGACGGCCGCCACGCGCACCCGACCCAGGGCCTGCTCGACATGTACACCATCCGCCACTACAAGAAGGATTTCACCAACCTGACGGTGGCCATCGTCGGCGACATCCTGCACAGCCGCGTGGCGCGCTCGGACATCCACGCCCTGACCACCCTGGGCGTGCCGGAAGTGCGCGCGATCGCACCGCACACGCTGCTGCCCGGCGCCCTCGAGCAGATGGGTGTGCGCGTGTTCACCAACATGGATGAAGGCTTGAAGGGCGTCGACGTGATCATCATGCTGCGCCTGCAGAACGAACGCATGTCGGGCGCGCTGCTGCCTTCGGCCCAGGAGTATTTTAAAAGTTACGGCCTGACGCCGGAACGCCTGGCGCTGGCCAAGCCCGACGCAATTGTCATGCACCCGGGCCCGATGAACCGCGGCGTCGAAATCGACTCGGCCGTGGCCGACGGCCCGCAAGCCGTGATCCTGCCGCAGGTGACCTTCGGGATCGCCGTGCGCATGGCGGTCATGAGCATCCTCGCAGGTGGACACGCATGAAATTCGCATTGCACCAGACAAGCATGAAACTACATATTCAAAACGGGCGCCTGATCGACCCGGCCAACGGCATCGACGCCGTGCGCGATCTGTTCATCGATGGCGGTGTCATCGCCGCCATCGGCACGGCGCCGGCCGGCTTCAACGCCGAACGCGTGATCGACGCCACCGGCCTCGTGGTCGCGCCGGGCCTGGTCGATTTGTCGGCGCGCCTGCGCGAGCCCGGCTACGAATTCAAGGCCACGCTCGAGTCCGAGATGCTGGCCGCGATGCAGGGCGGCGTGACGTCGCTGGTGTGCCCGCCCGACACCGACCCGGTGCTCGACGAGCCGGGCCTGGTCGAAATGCTCAAGCACCGCGCCAGAAACCTGCACCAGGCGCACGTGCATCCGCTCGGCGCGCTCACGGTCGGCCTGAAAGGCGTCGCCTTGACCGAGATGGCCGAACTGACCGAAGCCGGCTGCATTGGCTTTTCGCAGGCCGAGGTGCCGATCGAAGACACCAACGTGCTGCTGCGCGCGCTGCAGTACGCGAACACCTTCGGCTACACGGTCTGGCTGCGTCCCCAGGACGCCCACATCGGTGCCGGCGGCATTGCCCATGCCGGCCCGCTGGCGTCGCGCCTGGGTCTGTCCGGCGTGCCGGTGATGGCCGAGACCATCGCCCTGCACACCATCTTTGAATTGGTGCGCGCCACCGGCGCACGCGTGCACCTGTGCCGCCTGTCGTCGGCGGCCGGCCTGGAGCTGGTGCGCGCGGCCAAAAAAGAGGGCTTGCCCGTGACCTGCGACGTCGGCGTGCACCACCTGCACATGACCGACGCCGACATCGGCTTCTTCGACTCCAACGCGCGACTGACGCCGCCGCTGCGCGCCCAGCGCGACCGCGATGCGATCCGCGCCGGCCTGCTCGACGGCACCGTGGACGCGGTTTGTTCCGACCACACACCGGTCGACGACGACGAAAAGCTGCTGCCGTTCGGCGAAGCGTCGCCTGGCGCCACCGGCCTGGAACTGCTGCTCTCGCTGATGCTGAAATGGGCCGATGATCAACACGACCCTGCGGCGCTGTCGCGCGCGCTGGCCAAAGTGAGCATCGACGCGGCGCGCGTGGCGGGCCTGCCGGCCGGCGACCTGGCCGTCGGTAACGCCGCCGACGTGGTGCTGTTCGACCCGAATGCACGCTGGCTGGTGAATGGCGCCGCGCTGGCCAGCCAAGGCAAGCACACGCCCTTCCTCGGCTACGAACTGGCCGGGCAGGTACGCGCCACCATCGTCGCCGGCCGGGTCGCGTTCGAGCGCTGATCAGCCACTTTGCGCTTCACAACCTCCCTGCGTCTGGCGCGCATTGGCGTGCACCTGGCGCTGGGCCTGGCCACCTGCGCGCTGGTCTTTCCGTGGGCCTCGCCGGCGCTGCGGGGACGTATCGTGCGGCGCTGGTCGCGCGCTCTGCTGCACATTTTTCGGGTGCAGCTCGAGCCTGCTGCCGGCGTGCCCGCCCTGGGCCACGCGCTGGTGGCGGCCAATCACGTCTCGTGGCTGGATATCTTCGTTATCAATGCATATCACCCGTGCCGCTTCGTCGCCAAGGCCGAGATCCGCGCATGGCCGGTGCTGGGCTGGCTCGCCTACAAGGCCGGCACCGTGTTCATTGCACGCGGCAGCCGGCGTGAACTGCGGCTGATCTTCAAGGGCATCGTCGAGGCGCTGCACGACGGCGAGCGCGTCGCGTTTTTCCCGGAAGGGACCACCGCGCGCCAAGGCAGCCTGCTGCCGTTTCACGCCAACCTGTTCGAGGCGGCGATCGATGCGCAGGTGGCGCTGCAGCCGTATGCGCTTTCTTACGTGGATGACCAAGGCTTGCCGCATGCGTCGATCGACTACCTCGACGACACCACGTTCGGGCAAAGTATCCGGATGATTCTGAGCGGGCCGCCGGTGCGGGCGCGCTTGACGTGCCTGGCGCCGATCGACGCACAGGGCGCGCACCGGCGCGACCTGGCGCAGGCGACGCAGGCAGCGGTGGAGGCGGCGCTGTCGGACGTTGTTAGTACCGATTCCCGATAGACCGTCGCCCTCGCGAAGGCGGGGGCTATGCCATCCAAGATCAACGATAACACTGACCGGAGGTGCTATGGGTCCCCGCCTGCGCGGGGATGACGAGGTGGTGGATGAAACGTCGCGCTTACTTTTTCCCACCCGCCTTCAAATACTCAGGACAATCCACCTGCAACAGCGTCCGGTCGTCCAGGCAAACCGCACTGAGCTTCCCGCCCCAGACGCAGCCGCTGTCGACCCCCAGTAAATTCGGCCGCATCAACAGTCCCAGCGCCGACCAGTGCCCGAACGCCACGGTGATATCCGCCGTTTTCCGGCCCGCCAGATCGAACCACGGGACCAGATTCGACCCCGGCGGCCCGGCATCGCTTTCCTTGTGCGCGAAATCCATTGTGCCGTCCGGCGCGCACAGGCGCATGCGCGTGAGGGCGTTGACGATGCAGCGGATGCGTTCGGTGCCGGTCAAGGTGTCGCTCCAGCGCGCCGGCAGGTTGCCGTACATCGTCGCCAGAAAATCGATCCAGCCCGGACCGCGCAGCACGGCCTGCACTTCGCCGGCCAGTTGCATGGTCTGCATCGGCGTCCATTGCGGCGCCACGCCGGCGTGCACGAGCAGGCAGCCGGCAGCCATGATGGCCATCGGACGCATGCGCAGCCAGGCGACCAGTTCGTCGCGGTCGGGCGCGGCCAATATCTCGTCGAGCGTGTCGGAGCGACTGGCCGACTGGGCGCCGCTGGCCACCGCCAGCAAATGCAGGTCGTGGTTGCCCAGCAGCGCCTCAACGCGCCCGCCGCTTTCGGTTTGCCATTGCTTCAGGTCGCGCAGGGCCTGCAGCGATTGCGGGCCGCGGTTGATCAGGTCACCCACGAACATGATGCTGGCGTCGCCGCCGGCATCGACGCCGATCTGGTCCACCAGCAAGCGTGCTTCGTGGGCACACCCCTGCAGGTCGCCGATAACGTAAGTCCTCATGGTGCGGTTTTCACTTTGCATCCTCGATTGAATAAAACGGCTGAGCCGTAAACGCCTATTTTAAGCGCGATCGCACAATACCCGCGCCTGCCGCGATGCATCATGACAGGGCGGTTTCCACGAGGCGATTCCGGTACAATCAAACCGAGACCAGGGCCAGGCATGCAGGGTGAAGGGTCACTCCCGATGATTGCGCGGAAAACTACAAAGACGAATCATGTTTTCATTCCTGGTCAGCTTTATTTCGTCCGCCCTTCTGACATTACTCGTCATTAAGCAGGCCAGGCTGCATCGGCGCGCACTTGATGCCGATTTTGACGCGGTGCAAAAAGTCCATGTCCATCCGGTCGCCCGCATCGGCGGCTTGCCGATTTTTCTGGCGGTCGGAATTTCCACTGCTATTTCCATCTGGCGGGTACCGGCACTGGGCCATTGGACATTTTCCCTGTTGGTCTGCTCGTCCATCGCTTTTATCGGCGGTATCGTCGAGGACTACACGGGCACGGTGCGTGCATCGCGCCGCCTGATTTTGACGATGATCGCCGCCTGGCTCGGCTATATCCTGCTCGATGCCAGGCTGGGAAGGATCGATCTGCCGTTTGGATCGATCGCCATCACCGCATCCTGGCTGGTGTTGCCCATTACAATACTGGCGGTGGCCGGGATCGCCAATGCCGTCAATATTATCGACGGATTCAATGGCCTGGCCAGCGTGGTGACGATCTGCATGTTCATTTCATTGGCGTGTGTCGCATGGCAGGTGGGCGATGTATTCGTCCTGGTAACGGCGTTGATGGTGGCCGGCGCCACCGCTGGATTCCTCATCTGGAATTACCCGCTGGGATTGATTTTTTTGGGCGATGGCGGCGCCTACTTTATCGGTTTCATGCTGGGCGAATTGGCCCTGCTGCTGGTGATGCGCAATCCCCAGGTGTCGACCTGGTACGCTGCCTTATTGCTGATCTATCCTGCATTCGAAACGCTGTTTTCTGCATGGCGCCGCATGTTTGTGCGGGGCAAATCCCCGGCCATGCCAGATGGTATTCACTTGCATAGTTTGATATTTCGGCGCATTGTTCAATGGACCGTCGGCCGAAAAGAAGCGCGTGCACTGATGCGCCGGAACTCACTGACTTCGCCTTACTTGTGGCTGTTTTCTTTGACGGCGGTTATCCCTGCGACGATGTTTTGGCGCGACACCAGTGTATTGATATGCTGCTGTCTATTGTTCATGATCAGCTACATCTGGTTGTACGCACGTATTGTCCGATTTAAGTCGCCGCGCTGGCTTATCTTTAGAAAAAAGAAGTGATGTAAAGTATTTTGTTCGAGTTTGTAGTATATTGCGACAATTAGTGAGAATTCACTTAAACTGTTTCAACCACTACTTCTAAAGGAACCATGATGGATCTGTCGAATATGTCCGTAGGCGACCTGCGTAATCTGCAGGAACAAATCAAGCAAGAAATGAAGCAGCGCGAGCACCAGGAAGTGTCGAAAGCCCGTGAACAGATCCTGGCAATTGCCCAAAGCGTTGGCGTGCCACTGAAAGACCTGATGGCATCGGCAAAAGTATCGAAGCAAGGTACCGTTGCAGTGCGGTTCCGTCATCCAGATAATGCAGCCCAGCAGTGGACCGGCCGCGGCCGTCAACCTAAATGGGTCAAGGAATGGGTCGAAGGCGGTAAATCGATCGACAAGCTGCGCGTTTAAGTCTGGATTAAGCTTTATTGCAACCTGGTATTATCTATGTTGGTAATAAGTTGCAATTAAGTTATTAAGACGACGGCGAGATGAAACGCTCGCTGTTGTGTCAGTGCAGGCGGCAAGCACGCGGGTCCACATTCCCTCTGGACCCCGCTTGCCGTTACAATACCTACTTCCGTTTTTCTTCATTCTGGCGCACACAATCATTGAATCGCTTTGCCGGCATCATCGGCGTGGGCATCGATGCACGCCGATACTCCGAGGTTCATACTATGGTTGCCCTTTCCAAGACGATTTTTAAAGCCTACGACATCCGCGGCGTGATTGATAAAACCCTCGACGATGGCATCGCCCACGCCATCGGCCAGGCCTTCGGCCGCGCCGCGCTGGCCAAAGGCGAACGCACCGTCATCATCGGCCGCGACGGTCGCCTGTCCGGCCCATCGCTGACTGCGGCGCTGGCCAAGGGCCTGCAGTCGGCCGGCGTTGACGTGATCGACCTGGGCATGGTCGCCACGCCGATGGTGTATTACGCAACCAACGTCCTGGCCGCGCGCTCGGGCATCATGGTCACAGGCAGCCACAACCCGCCCGACTACAACGGTTTCAAGATGGTCCTGGCCAGCGAAGCGATTCACGGCACCACGATCACCGCCCTGCATGACGACATCGCCGCCAACGACGGCGATACGGCCGCCACTGCAGGTACGTACACCACCTACGACATCCGTGCCGAATACATCGGCCGCATCATCGACGACGTCAAGATCGCCCGCCCGATCAAGATTGCGGTCGACTGCGGCAACGGCGTGGCCGGCGCGTTCGCGGGCGACCTGTTCCGCGGCATGGGCTGCGACGTCATCGAACTGTTCTGCGAAGTCGATGGCACCTTCCCGAATCACCACCCGGACCCGGCCCACCCTGAAAACCTGCAGGACCTGATTAAGTGCCTGCAACAGACCGATGCCGAAATCGGTATCGCGTTCGACGGCGACGGCGACCGCCTGGGCGTGGTCACCAAGAATGGCCAGATCATCTATCCTGACCGCCAGATGATGCTGTTCGCGGCCGACGTTTTATCGCGCAATCCTGGCGCCGAGATTCTGTACGACGTCAAATGCACGCGCCACCTGGGCCCGTGGATTGCGAAGCACGGTGGCAAGCCGCTGATGTGGAAAACCGGCCACTCGCTGGTGAAAGCCAAATTGCGCGAAACCGGCAGCCCGCTGGGCGGCGAAATGAGCGGCCACATCTTCTTCAAGGACCGCTGGTACGGTTTTGACGACGGCCTGTATTCCGGCGCGCGCCTGCTGGAACTGCTCACGCGCGAGGCCGATCCGTCGGCGCTGCTCAATTCCCTGCCGATGTCGGACAGCACCCCCGAACTGCACCTGCACCTGAACGAAGGCGAGAACGTCGCCATCATCGAGCACCTGCGCACCCACGCGACTTTCCCGGGTTCGGACAGCGTCAATGACATCGACGGCCTGCGCGTCGAGTACCCGGACGGCTTTGGCCTGGCCCGTTCGTCGAACACGACGCCGGTGGTGGTGATGCGCTTCGAAGCCGAAACGCCGGCAGCGCTGGCGCGGATCCAGGGCGACTTCCGCCGCGTGATCCTGGCCGCGAAGCCCGACGCCGCGCTGCCGTTCTAAGCTTTGACGCAGTTCTTGAAAATCCTTCTGGTGCGGGTGTCGTCCCTGGGCGATGTGCTGCACAACCTGCCCATGGTGGCCGATATCCTGGCCCACCATCCTGGCGCCCAGGTCGACTGGGTGGTGGAGGAGGGCTATGTCAGCCTGGTGCGCCTCAATCCGCATGTGCACCGGGTGATTCCGTTTGCGCTGCGGCGCTGGAGGAAGGGTCTGAGCGATCCTGCCACCCGCGCCGAAGTCAGGCAGTTCTGGCGCCTGCTCCGCGAAGAACGCTACGACTACGTGTTCGATACCCAGGGCTTGCTCAAGACCGGGATCATCATGGGCTGCGCGCGCCTGGCGGCGGGCGGTCAAAAAATCGGCATGGCCAATGGCGGTGAAGACTCCGGCTACGAAGGCCTGTCGCGCCTGTTCCATTCAAAAAGCGTCTACCTGCCGCCGCGCACCCACGCGGTCGCGCGCGCTCGCCTTGTGGCGGCCAACGCGCTGGGCTACCGCATCGACAGCGCGCCCGATTTCGGCCTGCCTGCGCCGGCTGCGGTGACACGCCCGGACTGGATGCCCGCCGAACCGTACGCGGTGTTCTTTCACGGCACCGCGCGTGACGCCAAGAAGTGGGCGCCGGCCAACTGGATCGCCATCGGCGCGCAACTGGCGCCGATGACGATCCTGCTGCCATGGGGCTCGGCGCAGGAAAAGGCCGAAGCCGAGCAGCTTGCAGCAGCGCTGCCGAACGCGCGCCTGCTGCCGAAACTGTCGATGGATGAAGCCGTCACGCTGGCGCGCTGCGCGGGCCTGGTGATTGGCGTCGACACCGGCCTGACCCATATCGCCGCGGCCTTCCTGCGTCCGACCGTGGAGCTGTATTGCGACTCGGCGCGCTGGAAAACCGAGGGCAACTGGTCGGACCGCATCATCAACCTGGGCGACGCCGGCGCGCCGCCTTCAGTGGCCGAGGTGCAGGCCGCGATCGCGCAGCTGGTCGCGCGCGGTTTTCCGTCACCATGATGGGCATCCTGTACTCCCTCATGTGGTGTTTGGCGCTGCCGCTGGTGCTGGCGCGCCTGTGGTGGCGCGGCCGCAAGGAGCCGGGCTATCGCGGCCACTGGGGCGAACGGCTCGGCGTCTACGGCCCACGGGCCGCCGCCATGCCCACCATCTGGCTGCACGCCGTGTCGGTGGGCGAGACGCGCGCCGCCGAACCGCTGGTCGATGCGCTGCTCGCGGCCTGGCCGGAGCACCGCATCCTGCTCACGCACATGACGCCGACCGGCCGCGCCACCGGCGCGCAACTGTTCGCCAAACATGGCGCGCGCTTCATCCAGTCCTATCTGCCGTACGACCTCGGCATCCTGGTGCGGCGCTTCCTGCGCCACTTCACACCGCGCCTGTGCATGCTGATGGAGACCGAAGTGTGGCCGAACCTGATCGCCACCTGCGCCGAACAAGGCGTCCCGGTCGCGCTGGTCAATGCCCGCCTGTCGGAAAGGTCACTGCGGCGCGGCCAGCGCTTCGGCAGCCTGATGACGAATGCGGCGCGCGGCATCACGCTGGTGGCCGCACAGACCACGGCGGACGCCTTGCGCATTGCGTCGCTCGGTGCGCCTGCTGTGGAAGTGACGGGCAGCATCAAGTTCGACGTGGTGGCGCCGCCAGCGGCACTTGAACTGGGCGCCTGGCTGCGCGCGCGCATCGGCACCCGTCCCGTGCTGCTGTGCGCCAGCACGCGCGAGGGCGAAGAGGCCTTGATCCTCGACGCCTGGCGCGCGCAGGACCAGGCGCTGCTGGTCATCGTGCCGCGCCATCCACAGCGCTTCGATGACGTGGCGGCCCTGGTGGCGGCGCGCGGCCTGTCGCTGGTGCGCCGCTCCGGGTTAAAGCAGGATGATGTCGTTGATGCAGACGTGCTGCTCGGCGACTCGATGGGCGAGATGTTCGCGTACTACGCCGCCTGCGACTGCGCCTATATCGGCGGCAGCCTGCTGCCGCTGGGCGGCCAGAACCTGATCGAAGCCTGCGCAGTGGGCAAACCGGTCCTGGTCGGCCCGCACACCTTCAATTTTTCCCTCGCCACCGAGCAGGCGGTCGACGCCGGTGCCGCGCTGCGCTGTGCGGATGCCGGCGCCATGGTCGCTGCCGCCACCGGCTTGCTACAGAACGGCATCGCGCGCGCGCGCATGGGCGAGGCGGCGCTGGCGTTTGCCGGTCAGCATCGTGGCGCCACAGCGCGCACGGTTGAACTGCTACGGCAACTGATTCGCTAGTATTTGATACCATGCCAGCTTCGTTGTTTCGCCCATGAAGGGGGTCGCATGTTTTCTTTCAAGCACCCCAAGCCGGTTGACAGCCGCCGCCCCGTGGCCACGCTGGTGCAGCGGCACCATTCGCGCACGCTCGAAATCCCCGTCGAAGAAGCTGTCCCGGAAATCGGCGCGCCCGTCTTGACCATTGCCCCGGCGGCAATGGCATTCTCACTGCATTTTCTGGTGCGCTATACGCTCGGTGAATACATCGGCTTCATGTGGCAGCACGCTGGCTGGCTGATTCGCCGCCGCCGTGTAGGGCGCTTCAACGGCGGCTACCTGCGCGTCAAAAGCACCGTCACCGCGGCGCTGCATTTCATCCTGTTGCGGCGCGCCAGCCGCACCTATGAAATGACGATCGATGACCATGGCATCGTGCGCGTCAGCGACCGCGGCGTCACGCTGATCGGATGGGACGATGTGCGCCTGATCCGGCGCTACCGCAACGGTTTCCTGGTGGTGCTCCAGCGCGGCACCTTGCCGATTCCTTACCGCTGCCTCAGCGAAGCCGACATCGCCGCCTTGCGCGGCTTTGCCACGACCTTGCGAGCTTAATCGGCGAACAGTACCGGCATCTCCTGCGAGCGCTTGCGCAGCGCCGCCTTGGCGCCGTCGTAATCCGGATACACCGACGCCACCACGGCCCAGAAGCGCGCGCTGTGGTTCATCTCGCGGATGTGCGCCAGTTCGTGCGCGACGACGTAATCGACCAGCGCCAGCGGATAGTGCACCAGGCGCCAGTTCAGGCGGATATTGCCCTGCACCGTGCACGAACCCCAGCGCGAGCCGGCCGTCGATAGCGCACAGGCCTGGTAGCGCACGCCAAGGCGCGCCGCGTACACGTCGAGGCGATCGACGAACAGGCGCTTTGCTTCGGCCTGGAACCACAGCTTGACGCGTTCCTTGAGCTGCCACTCGGCCAGGCCTGCGACCACGCCCACTTCCAGCACGCGCGTATCCGCATCGAACACGCAATGGCTGCGCGTCGCTTCTTTCAGGCGCAGAGTAATGTCGCCGCCCAGGTAGGGTAGTACAGTGCCGTCGACCCATGCCACGGGGGGCTTGACTTCGCGTTCGGCGCGCCGTTCGCCGCGTTCCTGCAGTTTGGTCAGGATCCAGCGCTGCTTGGCGCGGATGGCGTTGTCGATTTCGGGGAGGGTGACGCGGCGCGGCGCGGTGACGCGCAGCCCGTCGTCGTCGATCATGAAGCCGATCGAGCGCCGTGTGGAGCGGCGCAGCGCATATTCAAGCGAGTGGGCGCCAAGCTGGATGCGGCGCAGCGGCGTGCCGTCGGCGGGCGGCGGTGGCGTGGGCAGCACGAAGCGCGGCAAGGACGGCGGCGCCTTGAACAGCGGCTGCGGCGGCGTGGCCGGCCTTTGCGAAGGCTCGAGTGCGGCAAAAAAATCCTGCGCGAACAGCTCCAGCTGGGGACCGGTCAGTTTGGCCGCAGCTGGTTTATCGGGTGCCGGTTGCGCCGGGGTGAGCAGCGCGCCGGCTTCGCTCAACCACCTTTGTAGGCGTGGGGCGAAATGACGCGCATTTCTGATTCGATCCAATTTTGCACCTCTTGCATCATGCTGTCGGGAGTGTGGCCTTCCGGTGCAATCGGTTTGCCGATCGATACCGTCACCAGCCCGGGACGTTTGATGAAGGATCCCTTGGGCCAGCATTCACCTGAATTATGCGCGATTGGCACCACCAATGCACCAGTTTCGATGGCCAGGCGCGTGCCCCCGCTTTTGTACTTGCCGGCCTGACCGACCGGGATGCGCGTGCCCTCGGGGAACATGATGATCCACTGGCCGTCGGCCAGGCGTTTTTTGCCGTGGGCGACCACGGATTTGAAGGCATTTTTACCTTTTTTACGGTCGATCGGGATCATGCGCAACAGGCCCATCGCCCAGCCGAAAAACGGGATGTACAGGATCTCTTTTTTGAACACGTACACCAGCGGGCGCGGCATGTTCGGCAGCAGGAAAATGGTCTCCCAGGCCGACTGGTGTTTTGACAGCAGGATCACCGGCGCGTCGGGGAAATTCTCGTAGCCCTTGAATTCATAACGGATGCCGCAAATGACCTTGGCGCACCAGATGATGAAGACGTTCCAGCGCGAGGTCACCCAGAAACGCTGGTTGTAGGGCAGGGGCGCGGCCAGAAAACAGACGCAGGCCCAGACCACGGTGGCCACCGCCATGATGACGGTGAAGAGAAGGGAACGCAGGAACATGAACAAAGTTGAAACTCCGAATCAGGAGGGAATGGTGGAAACTGCGGGCGGCTTGGCCGACTGGCGCGCCAGCATGGCCTGGACCATCGTGGCCAGGTCGGGGAAGACTTGGGTGCCGGGTGGCAGGCCGCCGGTTTCGCGCGTCTTTTCGCCCTTGCCGGTCAGGACAAGGTAGGGCAGGCAACCGCTGATGAAGCCGGCCTGCAGGTCGCGCAGCGAATCGCCCACGGTGGGCACGCCGCGCAGGCTGACCTTGAAGCGCTTGGCGATTTCTTCGAACATGCCGGCTTTTGGCTTCCTGCAGTCGCAGTTGTCGATGGCCGCATGCGGGCAAAAGAAAATGGCGTCGATGTCGGCGCCCACCAGCTGCGCGCTGGCGTGCATCTTCTGGTGTATCGCATTGAGCGTGCTCATGTCAAACAGTTCGCGCGCAATTCCCGACTGGTTCGATGCGATGACAACCCGGTAGCCAGCCTGGTTCAGGCGCGCGATGGCTTCCAGGGAGCCTGGAATCGGCACCCATTCGGCTGGCGACTTGATGAACGCGGCCGAGTCCTGGTTGATGACGCCGTCGCGGTCGAGGATGATCAGCTTCATGCGGCTTCCCCTTACTTACGCAGCCAGCTTCGAGATGTCGGCCACGCGGTTGAGCATCCCGTGCAGGGTCGACAGCAGTGCCAGGCGGTTGTTGCGCAAGGCCGGGTCTTCGGCCATCACCATCACGTCGGTGAAGAAGGCGTCCACTTCCACGCGCAGCTGGGCCAGCAATTGCAGCGTGCCGGCAAAGTCGCCTGCGGCGAAGGCGGCATCGACTTGCGGACGCACGCGCTTGACGCCTGCGAACAGATTGCGTTCCGCTTCTTCGACCAGCAGTGCTTCGACCACGTCACCCGGCGCCACATCTGTTTTCTTCAGGATGTTCGTGATGCGCTTGTTGGCTGCAGCCAGCGACGCGCTTTCCGGCAGCGCCGCAAAGGCTTTCACCGCTTCCAGGCGCTGGACGATGTCATCGAGCCGGTCCGGATTCTGGGCCAGCACGGCTTCGACTTCGTTCGGCGCAAAGCCGCGCTCGCGCAGGATACCGCGCAGGCGGTCGAGCATGAAGGTTGCCACTTCGGCGACCGGGCTGACAAACGCTGGCTGACTCGCGAAAGCGGCGGCAGCGTCGGCCAGCAGCACGCTGATCGACAGCGGCAGGCGTTTTTCCAGCAGCATGCGCAGCACGCCCAGCGCGTGGCGGCGCAGCGCGAACGGATCCTTTTCGCCGGTTGGCTGCAGGCCGATCGACCAGATGCCGACCAGGGTTTCGAGCTTGTCGGCCAGTGCGACCGCGGTGCCCGTTTGGGTGGTCGGCAAAGCATCACCGGCAAAGCGCGGCTGGTAATGTTCGGAGGCGGCCAGCGCCACTTCTTCCGGTTCGCCGTCGTGACGCGCGTAGTAGGTGCCCATGATGCCTTGCAGCTCGGGGAATTCACCCACCATGTCGGTCAACAGGTCGGCTTTTGCCAGCTGGGCGCCGCGTTCGGCCAGCGCCACGTCGTAGCCGAGGTGGCGCGCAATCGCGCCGGCAAGCATCGTGACGCGATTGGTGCGGGCAGCCTGCGTGCCGAGCTTGTTGTGATAGACGACGTTTTCCAGCAGCGGCAGGCGCGATGCCAGGGTCTTTTTCTGATCCTGCTCGAAGAAGAACTTGGCGTCGGACAGGCGTGGACGCACCACGCGCTCATTGCCGCCAATGATGTGGCGCGGGTCGTCGGTCGCGATGTTCGAGACGATCAGGAAGCGCGAACGCAGCTTGCCGGCGCTGTCGGTCAGCGCGAAGTATTTCTGGTTGGTCTGCATCGTGAGGATCAGGCATTCCTGCGGCACGGCCAGGAATGCATCCTCGAATGTGCAGGCGTACACCACCGGCCACTCGACCAGCGCGGCCACTTCGTCGAGCAGCGCGTCCGGCATCAGCACTTGGTCGCCGGCTGCCGCTTCCAGCAACTGTTCACGGATGCTTTCGCGACGCGCGGCGGCGCTGGCCATGACGCGGCCGGTGGTTTCCAGGCGGGCCACGTAATCGTCCGCGCTGGCAATCGCAATCGGTTCGCCGTTCGACAGGAAGCGGTGGCCTTGCGTGGTGCGGCCGGCAGTGAGACCGAACAGTGCCAGCGGCAGCACGTCGGCGCCATGCAGCGCGATCAGGCTGCGCACCGGGCGCACGAACTGCACCGAGGCGCCATCCGGGCGCTGGTAAGTCATCACTTTCGGGATCGGCAGCTTGGCCACCGATTCCGCGACCACGTCCTGGATTGACGCGGACAGCGCGCTGCCGGCTGCCGTGTGGCTGTAGAAGAAGCTCTCGGCCTTGCCGTCCTGGGCGCGTTCGAGGTCGGCCACGGTGACGTGGGCAAAGCCCATCGCTGCCAGTTTCTTGGCTAATGGGGCGGTGCCATTGCCGGCGGCGTCCAGCGCCACGGAGACCGGCAGGATCTTGTCGCGCAGTTGTTTATCAGGCGAGGTCGCGCGCACGTTGGTGATCGAGACGGCCAGGCGGCGCGGCGTGGCGTAGGGCGTGGCGACGCTGTCGGCGTCCAGGAAACCGCGTGCGCTCAAGCCGCCCACGATGCCGGAGGCGAACGCCGCGCCCAGTTTGACCAGTGCTTTCGGTGGCAGCTCTTCGGTCTGCAGTTCAATCAGTAAGGTGTGGTTCATATTATTGTGTTCCTGCCGCTGGCAGCATCGGGAAGCCGAGCTTTTCGCGCGATTCGTAATAGGCTTGAGCGACCAGGCGCGACAGCGTGCGCACCCGGCCGATATAGGCCGCGCGTTCAGTCACCGAGATGGCGCCGCGCGCATCGAGCATGTTGAAGCTGTGCGAGGCCTTCATGATCTGTTCGTAGGCCGGCAAGGTCAGCGCCAGTTCGACCAGGCGCTTGGCTTCCGATTCGTGGTTGGCGAATTGGGCGAACAGCAGTTCGGTGTTGGCGTGCTCGAAGTTATAGGTCGACTGCTCGACTTCGTTCTGATGGAAGACATCGCCGTATGAAAGGCTCTTCTTCACCGGAGCGCCGGCCGCACCCTTCTCTTCCCACTCGGTCCACACCAGGTCATACACGTTCTCGACGCCCTGCAGGTACATCGCCAGGCGTTCGATGCCGTAGGTGATCTCGCCCAGCACCGGCTTGCAATCGAGGCCGCCGACCTGCTGGAAGTAGGTGAACTGGGTCACTTCCATCCCGTTCAGCCAGACTTCCCAGCCCAGGCCCCAGGCGCCCAGCGTCGGGCTTTCCCAGTCGTCTTCCACGAAACGCACATCGTTCTGCTGCAAATTCAGACCCAGCGCTTCGAGGGAACCGAGGTACAGCTCGAGGATGTTTTCCGGCGCCGGTTTCAGCACGACCTGGTACTGGTAATAATGCTGCAGGCGGTTCGGGTTAGCGCCATAGCGGCCATCCTTCGGGCGGCGCGATGGCTGCACGTACGCGGCACGCCAGGGCTCCGGGCCGATCGCGCGCAGGAAAGTACCGGTGTGGAACGTGCCGGCGCCGACTTCCATGTCGTACGGCTGGAGCAGGGCGCAGCCTTGCTTGTCCCAGTAGGATTGCAAGGTCAATATGATTTGTTGGAATGTGAGCATCTTGGAGTGGCTGGGCGCACGGGGCGCCGCGAACGCGTTGGGTTTGCTAAATGGCTAATTTTAGCGGGTTTTAGAGGGTGGCTGTGGAGGAATGGTGGATTTGTTGGTACTGCGAAGGGGTTATGGGTTCCCGCCTGCGCGGGAATGACGTATCAAACTTCGTTCGCTTTAAGACCGTCATGCTCGCCACTGGCGAACCTGACTCCCGGCGCAGGCCGGGACCCATACCACGCATACTAAATTGATGACTTTGCATAGCGCCGACCGCTGAACCAGGCACCCACCAAAGCCAGCGCGCCAAGGATCAAAAATCCGAACGAACCAAACCGGATGAACGGCGTCATCCCGGCCATCCCCTGTACCCTGGCACTGAGCACGCCCTGCCCATAAAACGGCAGCTGCGCCGCGATACGGCCCTTGGCATCGATGACTGCGGTCGCGCCGGAATTGGTCGAGCGCAGCATCGGCCGTCCCGTCTCGAGCGAGCGCATTTGCGAAATCTGCAAATGCTGCGGCACGGCCACCGACTCGCCAAACCACGCCAGGTTCGACACATTGAGCAGCATCGTGGCGGGACGATTGGTGCGCAGTTGCGCCGCAATCTCTTCGCCGAACACGTCTTCGTAGCAGATGTTCGGCAATATCAGCTGGTCCTTGACGGCAAACGGCGCCTGCAGCGCGGCGCCGCGGCGGTTGTCGCCCAGCGGGATCTGCATCAGGTTGGTGAACCATTTGAAGCCGTACGGGACGAATTCGCCGAACGGCACCAGGTGGTGCTTGTCGTAGCTGTACGGCTGGCCGGCGCCGGAGAAACCCACCACGCTGTTGGCGTAATCGGTCTCGCTGTTGGCCAGCGGTATGCCCAGCATCAGCGCGCTGCCGCTCTTGACGCTCCAGTCGCGCAGGCCGCCGACGTAACCAGGCGGCAGCGATTGCTCCCAGATCGGGATCGCGGTTTCCGGCGTGGCGATCAGGTCGGCCGGCGCCGCCGTGATCATGGTCTGATAGCGCGCCAGGATGCGCAGCAGGTGCTCGGTATCGAATTTTTCGTCCTGGCGGACATCGCCCTGCAGCAGACGAACCGAGATCGGCGCACCGGAAGGCACGGTCCAGTCGATGGCGCGTAAACCCCAGCCGGCGACCAGCACAACGGCCAGCAAACCGATGGCTGGCAGGCGCCGGCGCTGGGTCAGCAAGGTCAGGCAACCGGCGCAGACGCCGACCAGGATGCCGATGCCGTACACGCCAACCAGCGCCGCGTAGCCACCCAGCGGCGCCGCATTGTGTGCGTAGCCGGAGGAGGCCCAGGGAAACCCGGTGAAGACCCAGCCGCGCATCCACTCCGAGACGCCCCACAGCACTGGCAGGACAATCAAAAAGAACGCGGGCAGGGGCAGCGACCAGCGCTTGCGCAGCCAGGCCGACACGCTGGCCGCGAAGGCGCCGAACAGGCCCATATACAGGCCCAGCAGGCAGATGGCGAGCGCCGCCAGCGGCGCCGAGACGCCGCCGAAGCGGTGAATGGAAATGTACAGCCAGTGCATGCCGGCCACGCACCAGCCGAACCCGAAGGCCCAGCCGATCCAGGCGGCGCGCTGGACCGATGTGCTGCGTCCGACCTGGTAGAAGAAGTAAGCGAGCAGCAGGAACTGCAGCGGCCACCAGCCAAACGGTTCGAACGTGAACAGGCTGGCGCCCCCGGCCAGCGCGGCCAGCAGCAGGCTGGCGGCGCGCGGGCGGGCGCTCAATACGGCAGGCGTCGATTCACGCGGGGCACGACGCAGCATCAATCGTGCTCGTCCTCGGCCAAGGGCAGTTTTTCAACCAGCAGCACGTGGATCTGGCGCGCATCGGCACGCAGCACCTCGAAGCGCAGGTTGTCGATTTCGAACGATTCGCCCTTGTGCGGCATGCGGCCGAGGTGGCTGGCCGCGAGGCCGCCGATGGTGTCGACATCGTCTTCCGGCAGCGCCGTGCCGACTTCCTCGTTGAACTGGGAAATCTCGGTGAGCGCCTTGACGCGCCAGCGCGGGCCCTTCTGGCCTTCCTTGATCGACAGGATGTTGTCTTCTTCCTCGTCGAAATCGTATTCGTCTTCGATGTCGCCGACGATCTGCTCCAACACGTCTTCGATGGTGATCAGGCCGGCCACGCCGCTGTATTCGTCGACGACGATCGCCATGTGATTGTGGTTGGCGCGGAAATCCCGCAGCAGCACGTTCAGGCGTTTCGATTCCGGGATGAAGATGGCCGGGCGCAGCATGTCGCGCACGTCGAACGACTTGTCAGCGTAGTAGCGCAGCAGGTCTTTGGCAAGCAAAATGCCAATCACTTTGTCGCGCTCGCCTTCAATGGCGGGGAAGCGCGAGTGCGCCGTCTCGAGGACGGACGGCAGCCATTCTTCGATGGGTTTACTGATGTCGACTACATCCATTTGCGAGCGCGGCACCATGATGTCGCGCGCGGACAGGTCGGACACCTGAAACACGCCTTCGATCATCGACAGCGCATCGGCGTCGATCAGGTTGCGTTCATGGGCGTCGTGCAGCACATCGAGTAGCTCGGTGCGGTTTTCGGGCTCGGGGGAAATCAGCGCGGTCAGGCGTTCAAACAGCGACCGGTGAGGTTTGGCGTCGGTACGGACGTCATTGGGGTGCTCTGGCATAGTTGGCATGAAGCCCTTGTTACGATGGGGCACAGGATACACCAAAATCGGGTTTGCCTGATTTTTAAGCAGGCCAGCCGCGAACCAGCGTGCGGTTCCGGTTTGTGGCAAGCTTGGAGGATCTCTGTCAGTCAGTTGATTCCGCATTTCTCCGCTACCCCAAAGGAACCGCCATGCCCGCGCTGAACATTAACGGTACTACTACCAATTACGACGTCCCCGACGACATGCCCCTGCTGTGGGTTTTGCGCGACGTGGCGGGCCTGACCGGCACCAAGTTCGGCTGCGGCGTGTCGCTGTGCGGCGCCTGCACCGTGCACCTGGACGGGCAGGCGATCCGGTCCTGCGTGACCCCGGTTTCGGCCGCGGCCGGCAAGGCCATCGT
Source organism: Massilia sp. S19_KUP03_FR1 (assembly GCF_036688685.1). Lineage (NCBI taxonomy): Bacteria > Pseudomonadati > Pseudomonadota > Betaproteobacteria > Burkholderiales > Oxalobacteraceae > Massilia > Massilia sp. S19_KUP03_FR1. Next base: position 190,954 of record NZ_JAQQPS010000011.1, read on the forward strand.
CACCATCGAGGCGGTCGGCAACAGCCCGGTGGGCGCGCGCGTGCAGCAAGCCTGGCGCCAGATCGACGTGGTGCAGTGCGGTTACTGTCAATCGGGGCAGATCATGTCCGCCTGTGCGTTGCTGAGCGCCACGCCCAGTCCCAACGATGCGCAGATCGACAGCGCCATGGCCGGCAATATCTGCCGCTGCGGTACCTACGGGCGGATTCGCGCGGCGATCAAGATTGCAGCGGTGGGAGAGAAAGCATGAAGACGACCGGTCCAGCCAAGGTCGATGAAAATCGGCGCCGTTTCATGACCATCGGCGCGACGGCCGGTGGTGGCCTGCTGTTCGGCTTCTCGCTGTACGGCTGCAACAAGGATGGCGACCGCAAGGCGCCGCCGTCCGAAAAAGCCGTGGGCGCCGCCTCGACCGCGGCCTCGAACCGCGCCCCGGGCCTGGCGCAGAACGCCTTTATCCGCATCGAGCGCGACGGCGTCGTCACGATGGTCGTCCACAAGGTCGAGATGGGGCAGGGCACCTGGACCTCGATGCCGATGCTGCTGGCCGAGGAACTCGGCGTCGACCTCGCCAAGGTCAAGCTGGAGCAAGCCCCCGCCAACAACAATTTGTACAGCGATCCGCTGCTGGGCGGCCAGGTGACCGGCGGCTCGACCTCGGTGCGCGCGGCCTATAAACCCCTGCGCGAAGCGGGCGCCATGGTGCGCGCTGTGCTGGTGCAGGCTGCCGCGGACACCTGGAAGGTGGAGCCGGGCACGCTGGTGGTGGCCGATGGCCGCGTCATCCACGCCGCGTCGAACCGTTCCTTGCACTTCGGCGAACTGGTGGACGCCGCGTCGAAACTGCCGGTGCCGACAAGCGTGAGCCTGAAAAGCCCGGCCGATTTCGCCCTGATCGGCAAATCCCACAAGCGCCTCGATTCAGCCGACAAGGTCAATGGTGCCGCCATGTTCGGCATCGATGCGCGCCTGCCGAACATGGGCATCGCCACTGTGGCGGCGTCGCCGGTCCCCGGCGGCAAGCTCAAGACGGTCGATGAGAAAGCCGCGCTGGCCGTGAAAGGCGTGCGCCAGGTCCTCAAACTCGACAACGCCGTGGCCGTGGTGGCCGACCACATGTGGGCCGCGAAACAGGGTCTGGCCGCAGCGGCCCCGACCTGGGACGACGGCGCCAATGCCGGCGTGACCACAGCCGCCATCGTGGCCGACATGATGAAGGTGTCCGAGGGTAGCGGCGCCATCGCGCGCAACGACGGCGATGCGTTGAAGGGGCTGTCGACCAGCAAACGGCGCATCGACGCGGTCTATGAAATACCGTTTCTGGCGCATGCCACCATGGAGCCGATGAACTGCACGGTCGACCTGCGCGCCGATGGCTGCGACCTGTGGGTGGGCACGCAGGTGCCGGCGCTGGCGCAGGGCGCGACCGCCAAGCTGACCGGCCTGCCGCTCGAGAAGGTCTTCGTCCACAACTATTTTATTGGCGGCGGGTTCGGGCGGCGGCTGGAAGTCGATTACGTGGTGCAGGCGGTGGCGTTTGCGAAGCTGGCGAAAGGCCCCATCAAATTCATCTGGACGCGCGAGGAAGACGTGCAGCACGATATGTACCGCCCGTATTACGTCGACCGCCTGTCGGCCCACCTCGACCAGTTCGGGATGCCGGCGGCCTGGTTTCACCGCGTGACCGGGTCCTCGATCATGGCGCGCTTCGCACCGGGTGCGGTGAAGGATGGCGTCGATCCGGATGCGGTGGAAGGCGCGCGCGAGCTGCAGTACACGATTCCCGACATGCGCGTGGAGTACGTGCGCCACGAACCGCCGGTGGCCACCGCGTTCTGGCGCGGCGTGGGGCCGACGCACAATATTTTTGTGGTCGAAAGTTTTATCGACGAACTGGCGCACGCGGCCAAACAGGACCCGGTGGCGTATCGACGCGCGCTGCTGAAAAAATCGCCACGCATGCTGGCGGTGCTGAATCTGGCGGCCGAAAAATCGGGCTGGGGCCAGCCGCTAAAACCGATTGCGGGGCGCAAGGTGGGGCGCGGCGTGTCGGCGCAGTTTGCGTTTGGCAGCTACATGGCGCAGGTGGCCGATGTGTCAGTGGGGGCGGATGGGGAAGTACGCGTACACCGCGTTGTGTGCGCGGTCGACTGCGGCCAGACCATCAACCCGGACACCATCGTCGCGCAGATGGAAGGCGGGATCGTGTTTGGCGCGTCGGCGGCGCTATGGGGCGCGATCACGCACGACAAGGGCCGTGTGCAGCAGTCGAACTTCGGCGACTACCGCGTCATGCGCATCAACGAGGCGCCGCTGGTGCAGGTGCATATCGTGGCCAGCAAGGATGAACCGGGCGGCATCGGCGAACCGGGGACGGCGGGGATTGCGCCGGCGTTGTCGAATGCGGTGTTTGCGGCGACCGGGAAACGCATCAGGAAGCTGCCGATCGGGGAGCAGTTGAAGAAGGCATAAGTACCAATCGCCTCCAGACCGTCACCCCGGCGAAGGCCGGGGCCCATAGCGCCTTTGAGCAGACATTGCGTGTGCGTTGACGTGTCATGGATCCCCGCCTTCGCGGGGATGACGGTTGCTTAAGCGGGCAGTGCGTGCTATTCGTCGTACGGATTCGGATACCCCAGCGCCTCCAGAATATCCCGCTCCAGGTTTTCCATCTCCCCGGCTTCCTCTTCGTGCTCATGGTCGTAACCCTGGGCATGCAGCACTCCGTGCACCACCAGGTGCGCGGTGTGTTCTTCCACCGTTTTCTTCTGTTCGTCCGCTTCGCGCTGCAGCACGTCGGTGCAAAGGATGATGTCGGCCTGCACCGGCTCGTCGGCGGCCAGCTCTTCGCCTTCGTTGTAGGCAAAGGTCAGCACATTGGTGGCGTAGTCCTTGGCGCGGTAGTCGCGGTTCAGGACTCGCCCCTCGGCCGCATCGACGAAACGGACATTCAGTTCTGCAGGTCCGAGCAGCGCGGCCTGCACCCAGCGCCGCACCTTGGCGCGGGTGGCGATGGTTTCGAGGCGCGCGTCCGGATACTGGACGGTCAGGCTGAGCTTATTTTTTGCGGACATTTTTAGCGGTAGGCAGAGGCGTAATGAGTTCCTGGAGCGAGGCGTCGGCTTCGTACGCGTCGACGATGCGGCCCACCAGCGGATGGCGCACGACGTCCGCGCTGGAGAACTGGGTAAAAGCGATGCCGCGCACGTCTTTCAGCACGTGCATGGCGTCGACCAGGCCCGAGCGCATTGACTTGTGCAGGTCGACCTGGGTGACGTCGCCGGTGACGACGGCCTTGCTGCCGAAGCCGATCCGGGTCAGGAACATTTTCATCTGTTCGACCGTCGTGTTCTGCGCTTCATCGAGGATGACGAACGCATGGTTCAGCGTGCGCCCGCGCATGTAGGCCAGCGGTGCGATTTCGATGACCTGTTTTTCGAACATCTTCTGGGTCCGGTCGAAACCGAGCAGATCGTAGAGCGCATCGTACAGCGGGCGCAGGTACGGGTCGACTTTCGAGGCCAGGTCGCCCGGCAGGAAGCCCAGGCGCTCGCCCGCTTCCACGGCGGGACGGGTCAGGATGATGCGTTTCACGGCGTCGCGTTCAAGCGCATCCACCGCGCAGGCGACGGCGAGATAGGTCTTGCCGGTGCCGGCCGGGCCGACGCCAAAGCTGATGTCGTGGTCCAGCACCGCCTTCAGGTATTCGATCTGGTGCGGGGTGCGGCCGCGCAGGTCGCTGCGGCGGGTTTTTAACGTCGGGCTGACCAGGTCGGAGGCGGCGGCCTGCGGCGCCGGCGCCGAGGGTGCAACTTCGTCGGATGCGCCGGGCGACTTCAGGCCCGAGCGCTGTTCGACCAGCGCAAGTTGCACTTCTTCGATGGGCACGACCTTGTTGGCGACCGCATAGAAGCGTTCCAGGACGCCGACTGCAGCATCCGCATTGGTGCCGCTGACGATGAATTTTTCGCCGCGGCGGAAAATGGTCACGTCCAGCGCCGCCGAAATCTGGCGCAGGTTTTCGTCGAGCGGGCCGCACAGGTGCGCCAGGCGCGTGTTATCGATCGGCTCGGGAATGAAGTAGGACGGCTGGGTAGGGGTTTTGGTTTTCAACTTATTTTCAACTTACTTTCGCAATCGTTTCGGCGTCGGCGACAAGTTCGCCGCGCAAGGTGTAGTTAAAACTTTCGGTGATGCGCACGGTGACGAGCTGACCTACCAGTTCGCCCGGCGCAATCCCGTCGACCGCGAAATTGACCACGCGGTTGTTCTCGGTGCGGCCCTGCAAATCGAGCGGGTCCTTCTTCGACGGCCCTTCGACCAGGATACGCTGCACGGTGCCGACCATGGCCGCACTGTACTTGCGCGTGTTGGCGTCGATGGCGGCCTGCAAGCGCTGCAAACGCGCCAGCTTGACCGCATGCGGCGTGTCGTCCTCCAGGCTGGCGGCCGGGGTGCCGGGGCGCTTGCTGAAGATAAAACTGTAACTGGTGTCGAATCCCACATCTGCAATCAGTTTCATCATCGATTCGAAGTCGGCCTCGGTTTCGCCGGGGAAGCCGACGATGAAATCCGACGAAATGGCCATGTTCGGGCGCACCGCGCGGATGCGCCGGATGATCGATTTGTACTCCAGCGCCGTGTAGCCGCGCTTCATGGCGCCGAGCACCTTGTCGGCGCCGTGCTGCACCGGCAGATACAGGTGATCGACCAGTTGCGGGATCTTCGCGTAGGCGTCGATCAGGCGCTGGTTGAATTCTTTCGGGTGGCTGGTGACGAAGCGGATGCGCTCGACGCCGGGAATCTCGGCTACATATTCAAGCAGCAGCGCGAAATCGGCGATGTCGCCGCCTTCCAGGGTGCCGCGGTAAGCATTCACATTCTGACCCAGCAGCGAGATCTCCTTGACGCCCTGGGCGGCCAGTCCTGCCACTTCGACCAGAATGTCATCGAAGCGGCGCGAAACTTCTTCACCGCGCGTGTAGGGCACGACGCAATAACTGCAGTATTTGCTGCAGCCTTCCATGATCGACACGAAGGCGATCGGGCCGTCGACCTTGGCCGGCGGCAGGTGGTCGAATTTTTCGATTTCCGGGAAGCTGATGTCGACCTGGGCTTCACCGCTCTCCTGCCGCGCGCGCAGCATCTGCGGCAAGCGGTGCAGCGTTTGCGGGCCGAACACCATGTCGACATACGGCGCGCGCTTGACGATCGCGGCGCCTTCCTGCGACGCCACGCAGCCGCCCACGCCGATGACCAGGTCGGGGCGCATCAGTTTCAGTTCTTTCAGGCGGCCCAAGTCGGAAAACACTTTTTCCTGCGCTTTTTCGCGCACGGAACAGGTGTTCAGCAAGATGACGTCGGCGTCCTCGACCGTATTGGTGCGCACCATGCCGTCCGATGCGCCGAGCACGTCCGCCATTTTGTCCGAGTCGTACTCGTTCATCTGGCAACCGAAGGTTTTGATAAATATTTTTTTCTGCATGGAGTGAGAATATAGGCGATGCGTTGACGGGCAAGAGTTTACAGTAAATCGGGCCGGATCGACCGAAACCACGCTAAATTTATTCTTTTGGGAATCTTTTATTTCTTATAAAGAATATTTCCGCATGAATCAATTGTTAAATTCTAAGAAAAGTTTCCTTTCGTTACGCGCGTGTGAACGATTAGTGCAGGAAAGTATTTCCTCTTGTAAATCAATGGCTTCCATCAAGATTCTGGACGTTAAAATTATTAAAAAAAAACACTTGTGTGCGCCACAGATTGTCACCATGTGTTGAAATGACGACATGACAAGCTTTCCTGACAAAAGCTTGATTTCAAACAAGGACGCACCTGCACGTGTCGGCTGTACTGATGACGTGTGGGCTCGGAAGATTTGTGTGAATGACAAGTGATTGGGAAGGCCAATAGCAGGGCAAGAACCGGCTGACTTAAGGTGAATCTCAGAAATCTTCTGTTTAATCACTATCAAGGTTTGGCCGGGAACTTAATTGGACGAAATATAGTCTTTAACAAAGTTCTTAACGGAACTATTTAATCACTCTAACGAGGTACATCATGGCACACCATGCTTTAGCATCACAGGAAAGCTACAACCCCAACCATCTGCTCGATATTCTCCTGGGCAAGATGCAATTGAAAAACGACGCAGCACTGTCGCGCATGCTCGAAGTCGCGCCACCGGTCATCAGCAAGATTCGCCACCACCGCTTGCCGGTCGGCGCCTCGCTGCTGATCCGCATGCACGAAGTGACCGGCATGAGCATCCGCGACCTGCGCGACTTGATGGGCGACCGCCGCACCAAATATCGCCTGTCGGACGCCCAGGGCCGCCCGAAGCCAGAAGACAAGGCCGCGCAGCAGACCGACGCAACTTCCGTCAACTATGCGCATTGATGGCATGGGCATGATGGCAGGTTCGATCATGCCCGTGACGGTTTGTGGTACGGCGGTGGCCAGCATGCTGGCCACCGTTGTCGCAGCAGGCTAACCCTTTGCAAGCTGTACGTGTTTTGCCTGGCGGCTAAGCCATCAGGGCGTTCGACATTTCTTCAAACTGCATTTCCGTTTCGCGGAATACATGCAAATAGGCTTCTTGACTGAGCCCCAGTGCGGTCCACGCGACCATTGAGACTGGTGGTACCAGTTCGTTGTCGTCACGCGCGAGGTCCAGCGCGTGCACGATTGCGTTAGCCACATGCACAATCGTCGCAAGAAAACCTGCCCCAGGCGCTGCCGGCTCGTGGTGGTAGGTTATCGCGTGTTGCATGGTGTCTGAAAATTGCCAGTGTTCGGCAAGCAGGGTGCCCGCCATCACGTGATCGACGCCCAGCATGGCCCGTTCAACCTCGAGCAATTCGTGATCCTCCCGCTGGCACCGCGCCAGGACTGCGCCGTACTGCTCCGGGTACGAGGTCACCAGCACCAGGCGGCCGATGTCGTGCAGCAGGCCGGCCGTGAAGGCGAAGTCCTGGTTCAGGCGCATGCGCCGCGCCAGCACCTTGGCGCAGGCGGCGGTGGCGATCGAATGGCGCCAGAAAGCGCGGTGGTCGAACCCGGGGCATGTGCCGACCGGGAAGCAGCCGGTCACCGCCGCTGCCGTAATCAGGTTGCGCGTCGCCTGGAAACCCAGGAAAGTGATCGCCTGCTGGATCGTGGTCACGCGCACTTGCAAGCCGGAACTGGGGGAGTTGGCCAGGCGCAGCGTTTTGGCCGTCAGCGCCTGGTCCAGCGAGACTTTGCGGGCCAGCACGGAAATGTCGACGTCTTCCTGGTCGATGCTGCCGAGCAGTTCCATCACGACCGCCGGCAGCGACGGCAGGTCCTGCAAACCGTGCCGTACTGCGTCGATCGTCAGGTGAGTCATGGCGCCACCTCGCGCCCGAGGCGGAAATCGGCGATGTAGCCATGCAGGATGGCGGTGGCGCTGTCCGGCGTGGCGGTCGCGCCGCGGAACAGGTAGTCCAGCCGCGCGGTCACGGCAGCCTCGGTGGGTTCAGGGACGACGGCGCCAGTGACGACGATCGGCAAGGCCGCGATGTCGTGGCGCGCCAGCCCGGCAATGGTGGCCGTGGTCAGCACCGTCCCCTGTGCCAATAAAACCTGGCCTTGCTGGTCCAAAATGGCATCGGACAAGACCATGCCCGCGGTGGCCCTCTCCAGGCTGACCAGTTGATGCGGTGCGTTCATTTCCGTCTCCCTTACTTTCGCTCGATAGTAGCACTATGGTGACAAAATATGCTGCAAGGAAATGCCTCAGCGGCCGACGATTGTGTGCCACCAAGCGCACAACGACCATTTGTTGTATTCTCGCCGTGCCTCGCCTGCATTTTATCGAAGGATGTTCATGAAACTCTATATCAGCCCCGGCGCGTGTTCTCTGGCGCCGCATATCGTGCTGTTCGAAACCGGCTTGCCGTTCACCACCGAACGGGTCAATCTGCGCACCAAAATCACGGCTGGCGGCGCGGATTTCACGAAGATTAACCCGAACGGCTACGTGCCGGCGCTGGAACTGAAGGACGGCACCGTGCTGACCGAAGGCCCGGCCATCACCCAGTTCCTGGCTGACCTGAAACCGGCATCAAACCTGGCCCCGGCGAATGGCACGCTCGAGCGCTACCAACTGGTGTCGCTGCTGAATTTCATTTCGACGGAAATCCACAAGAATTTCAGCCCACTGTTCAGTCCGGACGCGGGCGCAGACGTGCAGCGCGACCGGCGCGCCACCTTGGCCAGGCGCTTCGCGTATCTCGAGCAGGAACTGGGCGGCAAGGATTTTCTTACTGGCGACACTTTTAGCATCGCCGATGCATACTTGTATACAGTGTTGACCTGGGCCAGTATCGTCAAAGTCGACCTGTCCGACTTCAATCAGCTGCAGGCTTACCTTGCCCGCGTCGCTCAGCGCCCTTCGGTGCAGCAGGCACAACGGGCCGAAGGCTCGCTCAAGTAGACATCCATTCTCCAACAGTGCACCCGAAAGCAGGAATGAGGCAAGCGCATCCATGACCATGCAACGCTACGTCGCGCTCGTGCGCGGCATCAACGTGGGCCGCGCCAAGCGCGTGGCCATGGCCGACTTGCGCAAGCTGGTCAGCGATCTCGGTTACGCCGACGTGCGCAGCCTGCTCAATAGCGGCAATATTGTGTTCAGTGCGGCGTCGGTGTTGCCTGCGTCTGCGGCCAGGGCCATCGAAACGGCGCTGGTGCTCAAGCTCGGCGTGGCCGCGCGCGTGATGGTGTTGTCCAGCATCGAGTTGTCCGCCATCGTCAGCGACAACAGCTTGCTGGCGCTGGCCGACGACCACGCGCGCTTGATGGTGTTCGTCATTGCCGAGCCGGCCCTGCACCAACACCTGGCGGTCCTGTGCGAAAGCGAAACCGGGACCGGCGTGATGGCGCTGGGACGGCACGCCGCCTATGTCTGGTGTCCGACCGGCGTGCTCGACAGCGCAGCCGCCGCCGCGGTCGGCAAACTGCTGGGCGACGCCACCACGGCGCGCAATTGGAACACCGTCACCAAGCTGCATCAACTGTGTGCGGAAGTTGCCTGAATCAGGCGCTGCTGATCCCCGCTCAGTTCTCCACGCGCACTGCCTAAATGCCAACCTTGGTGCCTTGACTGCATGGCATAAGTGCATGATTCTGCAATGTTTTGTCAGCGCGATAAGCATGTTTGCCAGCTCGTCAATGGAATCCATGGTCATTCTCGCCACACGCGCAGTTTGTCACGCAAATTTGCGCCCGATTGGTATACCAGGGTTTTTTTTGCAGGTATAGTTTCTCTACTTATTGCCCTAGAGCATCAAAAAGATGGCGGATTGCTATGTCGTCAATCAGGGCTCTGCTGCACGCACGACCCCACCGGATAGAGAACCCCATGCCTGATTTTTCCCGACTTCAAGTTGCCTTCAAGAACGTTTACGTACGCATCGCCAGTGCGCTGGCGGTCGGCGCCGTGATCGGCTTGAGCATGTACAGCGCCGAGGTGCCACAAGACCTGAGCCCGGTCGTTCGCACGCAAGACATTTCCGAAATCACGCAGCTGTCCATGCAAAAAGACAAGCTCGATTTCCTGATGGTGGCGCGGCCCTTGTCCGACGCGCCGCGCTACATCTACAAGTTGCGCGATTCGGCCGTGCTGCGCGTGGTGAAGGTGCCGAGCAGCTCGCACTTCGCCCTCGAGCGCGAAGTGCTGCTGAAAAACGGCATTCCGTATTCGATCGCCAAGGAGGACTTCCTGGCCTCGCACAAGGCGGTCCTCCTGGATGACGGCGCGGGCGGCGCGTGGTCCGACGTCACCAGTTTCCTGAAACGCCACGCGCTCGACATCACGCTGCTGTTGTTGATCCTGTACTGCGTCAAATTCGGCATTCCCGGCATGGGCATGAGCGCCTCAGTGATTTCGCCCGACAAGCTCAAGGGCAGCATGGACGACCTGATCGGCATGGACGACATCAAGCAGGAAGTGCTGCACCTGGAAGACATGATCCGCAACCGCGCCGAATACCAGTCGCACAATATCGACAAGCCATTCAACGTCATGCTGACTGGCCCCGCCGGCACCGGCAAGACCAAACTGGTGGGCTACTTGGCCAAGCGCCTGAATGTGCCGCTGATTCAGGCGTCTGGCTCGGCGCTGGAATCGGGCTATGTCGGCGGCGGCTCGAAAGCCCTGAACGCGCTGTACCGGAAAGCCTGCGCGCGCGGCAGCTGCATCATTTTTCTCGACGAAGCGCAGACCCTGTTCGCGCCGCGCGGCCGCGGCGAAAAGAAATGGGAAGACGACACCGCCAACACCCTGCTCGGTTTGCTCGACGGCGTGAAAAGCGACAAGGGGCAGGGCGTGATCTGGGTGGTGGCGTCGAACTTCGACGAAGCCTCGAGCGAGATGGACGAAGCCATGCTGCGCCGCTTCTCGGTGAAAATCAATTTTCGCCTGCCGAACAAGCAGGAGCGCAGCGCGCTGCTGAAGAGCTTCTTGTCGCGCAAAAAAGAGGGCCTGGTCGACTGGCAGGATCTCGACCTGAACCAGGTGGCCGACATGACTGCCAACCTCAGCCCGGCGCTGCTGGAAACCATCGTCGAGCGTGCATCGATGATCTCGATCCAGGACAAAACCATCATCAACACCGACCTGATGTTCCGCGCCTTCGAGCGCGCCACCATCGGCCTGACCGACCGCGCCACCACCGCCGAAAAGCACAAGCAGCGCGAACGCGTGGCCTTGCACGAACTGGGTCACTTTTTCATGCAGATCGACCCGTATCTGCGCCAGGGCCTGAGCCTGGAAGAAGTGAAGGAAAAGTCGCACCTGCTGAAAATTTCGACGGAATCCGTTTCGAAACTCGGCGCACTCGGCTACGTGCTGCAGTCGGGTGACGACGTCTCCCTGCGCACGCTGGAAGAGCTCGAGCGCGACGTGATCCAGCTGTACGGCGGCGTCGCGGCCGAAGAACTGTTTTATGGCGCGCGCGGGATTTCGGTGGGCAGCCAGAACGACATCGAGAAGGCGACCAGGATGCTGAACCTGATGGTCAACCGCCTCTCGATGTACTCGCGCTCGAAGCTCGATTACGCGCAGCTGCAGACGGAAAACAGTGAGCACAGCCTGCGCCAGGTGGAGGCCAAGTCCGATGAGCTGTACAGCTATACGCTGGACGCGATCCGCGATTACAAGGCGGTGATCGAGTCGCTCAAGGACACGCTGCTCGACCAGTACGTGCTGTCGAAGGATGCCGTGTTCGCGTTGCTGGAAGAGCGAAGCGAGCTGCTGATGTTGCACCTGCACGGGCCGCGCGCGGGGGGCTTGCATTTGTGTGCGGAAGGGGCAGTGGCGTAAGTATTGCCGCTGCTCGCTTCAGCTACCGTCCCAAAAACCGTCACCCCGGCGAAAGCCGGGGTCCATGCTGAGCATGATTGTACCGTAGCCGCAACGCCGCCTTCAAAGCAACCTTCGCATGGGTACCGGCTTTCGCCGGTATGACGGTCTTGAAGCTGACAATAGCGGCGTTTAATGCGCGGGCGCTTTCGCCAGCGTCGCCAGCACATGCCGCGTCATGCTCCCCGCCAGCTCCTGCTCGGCCACGAACACTTCCCCGACCTGTTCACTGCGCAGCAACGCCGCCTCTTCGCTACTGTGCGCGCGCACCACGCACTTGATGGATGGATTGAGTGCCCGCGCCGTGTCGATCATCGCGCGCACGTGCAAGGTATCCGGCGTTGCAATGACCAGCGCGGCCGCATGCGCGATATGCGCCTGGATCAGCACCGCCGGTTCGGCCGCATTGCCTGCCACGGCCGGCTGGTCGGCGCGGCGCAGCTTGTCGACCAGCTCGCGGTTTTGCTCGGCCACGACATACGATATACCCTGTTCATCCAGCGCCTGTGCGATCGCCCTGCCCACGCGTCCATACCCCACCAATACGACTTGCCCCTTCAATTGATCCTGCCCGACCGACAGCGGCAGCTCGGCCAGCGGATCGGTCGAGCGCTCCAGCGCGCGTGCGATGTCCGAGCGCTTGCGCAGCATGCTTTGCACCGGTCCGGCGATTTTGAAGAGCAGCGGGTTGACGGCAATCGAGATGATCGCACCGGCCAGGATCAGGTTTTGGCCCAGCGCCGGCAGCAGCCCGAGCTTGATGCCCAGCGCGGCCAGGATGAACGAGAATTCGCCGATCTGCGCCAGGCTGGCCGAGACCGTGATGGCCGTGTTGACCGGATAGCGCAACAGCACCACCAGCAAGAACGCCGCCAGCGATTTGCCGACCAGGATGATGGCGACGGTGGCCAGCACCTGCAGCGGATAGTCGACCAGCACCATCGGGTCGAACAGCATGCCGACCGACACAAAGAACAGCACCGAGAATGCATCGCGCAGCGGCAGCGATTCTTCGGCCGCGCGGTGCGACAGTTCCGACTCGCGCAGCACCATGCCGGCAAAGAAGGCGCCCAACGCAAACGACACGCCAAACAGTTCGGACGAACCGAACGCGATCCCGACCGCCGCTGCGATCACGGCCAGCGTGAACAGCTCGCGCGACCCGGTGCGCGCCACGCGCCACAAAAACCACGGGAACAGCTTGCGTCCCACCACCAGCATGAACACGATAAAAGCGGCCACCTGGCCAAGCGTCATGGCCAGCGTCATCCACAGAGAGCCGCCGCCGTCCGTGGCCTTGCCGCCGAGCGGCCCGGCCAGCGCCGGCAGCATCACCAGCATCAGCACCGTCACCAGGTCTTCCACCACCAGCCAGCCGACCGCGATGCGGCCGTTGAAGGAATCGAGTTCACCCCGTTCTTCGAGCGCGCGCAGCAGCACCACCGTGCTGGCCACCGACAGCGCCAGCCCGAACACCAGGCCCGCGCCCAGGCTCCAGCCCCACCAGTACGCCACCCCCATGCCCATCGCCGTCGCCACCGCGATCTGGATCACCGCGCCGGGCAGGGCGATGCGCCGCACCTCCATCAGATCTTTCAGCGAAAAATGCAGGCCGACGCCGAACATGAGCAGCATGACGCCGATTTCCGCGAGCTGCTGGGCCAACGCCACATCGGCCACGAAGCCCGGTGTGGCAGGGCCGATCAGGACGCCGGCGGCCAGGTAGCCGACCAGCGCCGGCAGCTTGAAGCGCACCGCGATCATGCCGAAAATGAGGCCGAACCCAAGGGCGGCGGCGATGGTGGTGATCAGGGGGAGGTTTTCATGCATGCGTGCGGGCCCTTTATGTGACGTTATCGAGCGCACAGTATAGGTGAGCGCAGCGCCGGTATTGGCCTTTGCGCCAGCCTGGCCAATCAAAGCATCGGAAAACCCCAAAGTCAGCTAGCATGGCCGGTATCACAACAATTAAAACAGGATCTGGCGCAGCATGGAAAAACAAGCAGAAAAACAAGCGGAACTGCACCGGTCGAAAATGCTGGCACTGAGCCTGTTCGGCGCAGCCGCGGCGCTGTTCGTCATCACGCTGTTCCTGCCCCCTACCTGGACGGTGGGCCTGCTGAAAGCGTTCGCCGAAGCGGCCATGGTGGGCGCGCTGGCCGACTGGTTCGCGGTGGTCGCCTTGTTCCGGCGCATCCCGATCCCGTTCGTGTCGCGCCACACCGAGATCATCCCCAAGAACAAGGTCAAAATCGCCGACAACCTGGCCCTGTTCGTGCGCGAAAAATTCCTCGACACCGAATCGATCGTCGCCCTGATCCGGCGCCACGACCCGGCCAAGGTGGCTGCCGACTGGCTGGTGTTGCCGCAAAACGCCGCCCGCCTCGGCGACTACCTCGTCAAAATGGCGGCGTGGGCGCTCGATTTCGTCGAAGACGCCGCGGTCCAGCGTTTCATCGGCAAGGCCGTTCACGGCCTGATCGGCAGCATCGATTTTTCGCAGTCGGCCGGCATGATGCTCGAAGGGCTGACGCACAACCGGCGCCACCAGGAACTGCTCAACGAAGGCATCGGCCAATTGTCGCATTTGCTGGAAAACGAAGAGACCCAGCTCTACCTGGCGCAGGGCATCGTCGACTGGCTGCGCGAAGACTATGCCTTCATCGAAAAAATGCTGCCCACCGACGCCATCGGCCGCAAGGGCGCGGAGGTGGCGGTGCGCATGGCGTCAAACATCCTGACCCGCGTGTCGGAAGACCCGGACCACCCGCTGCGCCAGCGCTTCGACACCTACACTGCCGAATTCGTCGGCCGCCTGAAAGTCGACCCGGCCTTCCTGGCCAAGGGCGAGGAAATCAAACGCTACCTCATCGAAGACGACACCCTCAACGGCTACCTGAAATCGATCTGGGGCGACCTGAAAACCTGGCTCAAGAACGACCTGCACAGCGCAGACTCGGTGCTGCGCCAGCGCATCGTCGCCAGCGGCGCATGGGTCGGCAAGACGCTGGCCGAAGACCCGCTGCTGCGTCAGTCCCTCAACGAGCAGATGGAAAGCGCCGCGCGCGGGGTCGCGCCCGAGTTCGCGGCCTTCCTCACTGCGCACATCGCCGACACGGTCAAGAAATGGGACGACAAGGAAATGTCGGACCAGATCGAGCTGAACATTGGCAAGGACCTGCAATTCATCCGCATCAACGGCACCATCGTCGGCGGCATGATCGGCGTGATCCTGTACCTGCTGGCCCAGTTGCCGGCGCTGCTGCAATGAGGCCCGACCTGGCGGCCTGGCTGGACGCTCACCCAGACGTGAAAGCGGTGCCGGGTACCGACCTGTACGTGGTGGCGGCGCGTCCGCTGGCCACGGATGCGGCAATGGTGCAGGGCTGCCTGGTCGCCAGCGGCGTGCCGGCCGTGCTGGGCGACGCCAACCTGGTGCAGGCCTATGCCGGCGCGGTGATGGGACTGGGCGGCGTGCGCGTGATGGTGCCACAGCGCTACCTGCAACAGGCGCTCGAGGTGCTGGCCGCCTACGACCGCGGCGAATTCGCGCTCGATGACGGGGTCGACGTCGGCGTCGAAAATGATACATCTGACAACGGTTCCCACTAAAACTGAATCATGTCCACTCTATCGCGATCGCTTCCCTGAAAGACAGTTTGGCAATGTTGCCGCTACGGTCTTGTGGTCGGCGCAGCGTTGCCTAAACTCCCGGGCGGTGATCGCGTCTCCGGCTCTGGTGCACCCCAGTTTCCGGCGACGGATCGGTTCGTGTGTCATTTTTTCGGGAGTCCATCATGCGTCTATCCACATTGTTGTTGTCCCTTGCGGCCGCCTGTGCCGTCGTTGTGCCCATCGCAGCGGCAGCCCAGGCGCTGCCCGCCACCAGGTCCGCGCCGGTCGATGAAGAGGCCAAGGAAGCCCTGTCGCAAGTGCAGGTGCGCGGCCAGACCCGGCGTCACCGGCTCGATGCCGACGAGGCCAAAAAAGTGCGTGGTACCTACGCCATGTCGAATGGCTGGACCATGCAGGTCACGCCGCGCGGGAACCGGGTGTTCATCTCCATCAATCAAGGCGAGCCCCTCGAATTGCTGGCCCAGTCTGGCGACAAATTCGCCAGCGCCGACGGCAATATCGCCACCGTCTTCAACCTGGGGCCGTGGCAGGAAGATGTGGTGATGAGCTATGTGCCGGACAGCCGGCTGTCCGACCAGCGTGTCATCGTCGGCTCCGGGGCGCTGGCCACGCGCTAGTTGCTTCCTTGCAACATCGCCATATTCATTGTCCAGGCAGCTGTGGTGGCGGCACCGCCACCCGGCTGCGTCGCACTTCGAATATCACCTTGCCGCGCCCATTCGGCGGTGCACCGGCAATGCCAGGGCCGTTGCGCCCATCGAGCTGCTCGCTCCGATTGTCATAGGAAATAAACGCCTGGTCGATCTGGTGCGTGACTGTCTTGCCGTCGAGTTGGCGCATCATCGCCGCCAAATGCAGCTTGATGACGTCTTCGCGCTCGTCGTATTCCATGCGCTCGGCGTGGCCTTCGGACCACAGATCCGGCCCGCCGTCGCGCTTCTGGCGGAATGTGACGAGCTTGCCTGGCGCGGCAGTCAGGCGGTAGGTTCGATAGCCGTCGGGTGCTTCCTTGACCTCTGCCCGCTCGGCATTGACCACCATGGTGCCGCGAACAATCGTGACGTGACCAGTCGCGATCGTTTCGCGCGTGACGTTATCGATATGGATGTCGCCGGACTCCATGCTGATCGGCTTGAGTGCATCGGCGCGTTCTGCTTGCGCGCTTGTCGCCAGCAGGAGCAGGAAGCAAAAGGTGAGGCGGGTCGTTTTCATTGTAGGGCCCAGTCGGTGGTCGAATTATTTTAACCAAATTTTCAATTTAAAAAGAAACTAAAGGAAACTTTTCGCTTGGGAGATCGTGTTAATCTCGCCACAGGTGTTTTAAATCTCACAACGAAAGGATGTCCATGGATCGCGCTGCGCGCCACAAGATGATGCATTGCGGCGTGGCGATTACCGTCGCCCTGGCGTTCCAAGGCGCGGCGCTGGCTGCTGCGCCAGTCAACCAGGATCTGTTTGCGCGCGCCACCCAGGCCAGGCCCGAGGTCACCAGCTTGCTCGAGCGCCTGGTCAACATCGACTCCGGCACCGGCAGCGAAAAAGGCCTGGACCAGGTTGGCGCCATCGTCGCCGCGGAAGCCAAAAAACTCGGCATGCGCGTGGACTTCTCGTCGGCCGCGCCGGCCGTGGGCCACAACCTGGTGGCCACGCTGAGCGGAACCGGCACAGCGCGGATCCTGCTGATGGCCCATATGGACACGGTGTTCGCCGACGGCACCGCGGCGGCGCGTCCGTTTCGCATCCAGGGCGAGCGTGCCTACGGTCCTGGTGTGATGGACGACAAGGGCGGCATCGTGATCGCGCTGTACGCCATCAGGCTGCTGCAGCAAATGCAGTTCACCAATTTCAAGCAGATCACCCTGCTCGTCAACACGAATGAGGAAACCTCCTCGAAAGGCACGGTCAAGCTCATCGCGGCGCTGGCGCAGCAGCACGACGTGACGCTGAACCTGGAGCCTGGACGCGTTGCTGATGGCCTGGTGGTTTGGCGCAAGGGCACGGCCGACCTGCAGATCGACGTCAAGGGCAAGTCAGCGCACGCCGGCGTCGCGCCCGAGGCCGGCCGCAACGCAGCGATGGAAGCGGCGCACCAGATGCTGCAAATGGCGACCCTGGGCGACGACGCCAAAAAGACCACCGTCAACTTCACCGTCTTCCATGCGGGCGAGCGCAGCAACGTGATTCCCAACGCCGCGTTGGTGCGCGGCGACATGCGCGCCACCGACGCGGCCGAATTCGATCGCGTCGAGCAAGGCATGGCGCGCATGGCAGAAAAGAAACAGATTGCCGGCACCGAGGTCAGCACCCGCCTGGTGCGCGGCATGCCGCCGATGCCTGCCACGCCGCGCACCGCGGCGCTGGCGGCACGCGCCCAGGCCATCTACGGCGAACTGGGCATGAAGCTGACGATGGAAGGTTCGGGCGGTGCCGCCGACGCCAATTTCGCCAGCGGCGCCGGCGCGGCCACGCTCGATGGTTTCGGCATCGTCGGCGGCGCGATTCACACCGAGGACGAGTACGCGGAACTGAACAGCATTGCCCCAAGGCTGTATTTGTTGACGCGCATGATCATGGATGTCAGCACGACCCCGGTGCCACGCTAACGGCTGGCGCAGTTCCACAACGCAATAAAATTTTTCTGAAGAATGTTTTTTATTGCAACTGGGCGCATAATCGTTTCGTAAGAGTGGCATCAACCGGTTCATTCAACCGTTATTTGTCAGGCGGACAGCCCATGCTAGCAACGCCCAATTCTGCGACCAGTCCAGCCGTCGTGCCCAGCCGGCGCCTGTTGCTGGTCGACGACGAACCGAATATCCTGGCCGCGCTGAGCCGCTTGCTCAGGCGCGATCGCTACGAGGTGTTCTGCGCCGGCAGCGGGGCCGCCGGCCTCGATGTGCTGGGGCAGCATTGTGTCGATGTGATTGTGTCCGACCAGCGCATGCCCGGCATGCTGGGCGTCGATTTCCTGCGCCAGGCGCGCGCGATTTGTCCCGACTCGATCCGCATCATGCTGTCGGGTTACACGGAGCTGCAGTCCGTGACCGCTGCCGTCAACGAGGTGGCGATCTTCAAGTTCCTCACCAAACCCTGGGACGATGCGCAATTGCTTGGGCATATCGCCGAGGCATTCAGGATCAAGGAAATTGCCGACGACAACCAGCGCCTGCATCTGGAACTGCGCAGCGCCAACCACGAGCTGGCAGCGGCCAACCGCAAGCTCGAGCAGTTGTTGCTGGAAAAGCAGGAACAGATCAGCCTCGACGAAACCGCCCTGCAGGGCGCGCGCGACCTGATGGAGCACTGGCCCATCGCACTGGTCGGCGTGGACGACAGTGGCATGATTGCAATCGACCGCGTGCGCGCCGACATGCTGGCGCTGTTTGGCGAACTGTGCCAGGTGTTGACGCCATGAGCGCGCACGCTCCCGGCGCGCTAGCGCCCAAAGTGCTGTGCGTCGACGACGAACCGAATATCCTGTCGTCGCTGCGGCGGCTGTTGCGCGCCAACGGCTACCAGGTGCTCACCGCCGACAGCGGCGCGGCCGGGTTGAAGATACTGGCCGAGGAAAGCGTCGACGTGATCATTTCCGACATGCGCATGCCGGAAATGAATGGCGCGCAGTTCCTTGCCACCGCCCGCGCCACCTGGCCTGACACCATGCGGCTGTTGCTGACCGGTTACTCGGAAATCCAGGCGATCCAGGATGCCATCAACGGCGGCGAGATCTATCGCTACATCACCAAACCGTGGGACGACAAGGAGATCCTGCGGGTGCTGCACGACGCCCTTGAGCGGCGCCAGCTGGTACTCGACAAGGCGCGCCTCGAAGCGCTCACGACGCAGCAGAATGCGCAGTTGCGCGAGCTGAACCACGGCCTCGAAGCGAAGGTGGAGGAGCGCACCCGCTTGCTGAAGCTGGAACACGCCGCCACCATCGCCGCGAACGCCAAGCTGCGCCACAATTTCGTCGTCACCATCAAGATTTTTTCGAGCATGATCGAGCAGCGTGCCCACAATCTGCCGGGCCATACGCGCCAGATCGCCGAGCTTGCGCGCAAGATGGGCGCGGTGCTCGGCCTCGAGGCGCGCGACAGCCAGGATCTGGCGATTGCTGCACTGCTGCACGACATCGGCAAGATCGGCCTGTCCGACAGCATGCTGCAAACCCCGTTCACGGCCTTGCACGGCGAGACGCTGGCGCTGTTTCGGCGCCATCCGGTGCGCGCCGAAGAGCTGCTGATGCCGCTGGAAGACTTGCGCGGCAGCGCTGCCATCCTGCGCAGCCAGCTCGAGCGCTTCGACGGCAACGGTTTTCCGGACGGCCTGGCCGGGCTCGCCATTCCGCTGGGGGCGCGCATCCTGGCGCTGGCAGTCGATTATTACAACCTGCAGCAAGGGGCCATGGTGCTGCGCCATCTGCGTCCCGACGAGGCGGTCACCCTGATCCTCGATGCGGCGGGCAAGCGCTACGACCCGCAAGTGGTGGCGGCGTTCCGGCAAGTGGTCGACCACACCGAGACCGGCACCAGCGCAGGCGTCGAAGTGCTGTCGCGCGAGCTGGAACCGGGGATGGTGCTGGCGCGCGACCTGGTCAGCCGCGAGGGCCTGATGCTGTTGTCGGCCGACCATGTGCTCGACGAGCGCATCATCGCGCACGTGCGCGATTTCGAACAAAAAGCGCGCTGCCGCCTCGCGATCTGGGTGCGCAATCCAACGGGGGTACCATGAGCAAGATTTTACTGGTGGACGACGATCCACATATGTTGAGCGCCTTGCAGCGCGCGCTGCGCTTGCTGTTCCAGCACGAGCAGCCGCAAATCGAAGCCTTCACCAATCCGATGGACGCACTCAATCGCATCTGCAGCTGCGACTTCGACCTGGTGATATCGGATTACCGGATGCCGCAGTTGAACGGTGCCGAGTTGCTCGAGGCGCTCAAGGAGGTGGCGCCTGATACGGTGCGCATCATGTTGTCGGCGTCGGCGGAATTCGACACCATGCTGCACACCATCAACCAGGCGCAGGCCTTCCGTTTCATGCTCAAGCCATGGGACCCGGTGCAACTCGAAGACAATGTGCGCCAGGCGCTGGCCCTGCGCGCCAGTCTGCTGGCGGCAAAAAGTGCCGGCCCCAGTGCCGAACAACTGGAGGCGGCGCGCCTGGAAGCGGAGGAGCCCGGTATTTTGCACGTGCGGCGCGACGCCGACGGCGCTATTCTGCTGTAGCCGTCAACTGCGGTGGGGTAACCGGCAGGTGCACGGTAAAGCGCGTGCCGACGCCGGGTTCGGACGCCACATCGATGCGCCCGCCATGGCGGCTGACGATGCCATACGACAGCGACAGTCCCAGGCCGGTGCCGCTGCCGACCGGTTTGGTGGTAAAAAACGGCTCGAAAATGCGCTTCATGAGTTCGGGCGGGATGCCGCTGCCATTGTCGCCGACCTCGACCCATACCCAGCCGCCGGAGCCGCCGGTCCGTAACGTGATCACGCCATCGCCGGTGAGCGCCTGGGCGGCATTGACCAGCAGGTTCATGAACACCTGGTTGAGCTGGGAGGACAGGCAGGTAATGGGCGGGATATCGCCGTAATGCTTTTCCACCCGGGCCTTGTACTTGATTTCGTTGGCGACGATGTTGAGGGTGCTGTCGAGGCCCACGTGCAGATCGGCCACTTGCCAGACCGCTTCGCCGACGTGCGAAAAATCCTTCAGCGCCTGCACGATGTCCTTGACCCGCTTGAGGCCGTCCATCGATTCGGCCACCAGGTCGACCACGTCGCTTTTCAAAAACGCCAGGTCTACCTGTTCGCGCACCGCCGCGATGTGCGCCGCCAGCGGCGGATACGGCGCCGCCTCGTGTTCGTAGCGGTCGATCACATCGAGCAGCGTTTCGACATAGCTTTTCAGCGATCCCATGTTGGAGTTCACAAAACCGACCGGGTTGTTGATTTCGTGGGCGATGCCCGCCGCCAGCTGGCCGATCGACGCCATCTTTTCCGATTGCAGCAGCTGTTCGTGGGCGCTGCGCAACTCGGCAATCAGCGCTTGTTGCTCGATGCCTTTGACCTTCAGGTCTTCTTCCATATGCTTGCGCAGCGTGATGTCGGTCAGCGAGCCGATCACTTCGAGCGGCACGCCGTTTTCGTCGCGGATCAGGCGCAGCGTATCGTGCATCCACAGGTAGCTGCCGTCGTGGATGCGGAAGCGGTAATCGTAGCTGCGCTGGCCCTGGCTAAAAATCAGCGCCAGGCTGGAAAAAATCTGCGGGGCGTCGTCGGGATGAATATGGTCGAACCAGAAATTCGGATCGGCCAGCATCTGCTCGGGGTGGTAACCGAGCACATGGACGGCATTGTTGCTGACGAAGGTCATCTTGAAATCGCCGCTGGGAACGGTGCAGTAGATGATCGCCGGGGTATTGTCGACGAGGTACTGAAATCGTTGCAGTGGCAAGGCTTCTGCACCCGTATTTGCAGGGGGCTGCGCTGGCTTCGCGCTGGAAAAATCGAACTCTTCGAATTGCATGGCGATCGCCTTTCGAGGTGCTGGTCCGCTTTCAAACTGATTATTTCTTCTAGGAACTATACGTCAATTCACGGTGCATGACTCATCAGGATGGGGCCATGCAAAAAATAATTTTGTCTTCGGCAGTGCGCGGCGGCGCCACCTTCGCCGGCCGACCCGGCCACGTCACTTTCATGGTCAGCAGAGCGCCGTCGGACCGGCGCGGCGACTTGCGCTGACGGCCGATCCCGCATCACACGCCCATCAAAAGCGATTCCAGTTATTGTGGCGGTGCTCGGTCGCTTCTTTCATCAGGTCGCCGGCGTGGCGTTCATTTTTTGCACTGAACTTGTCGCCCAATTGAACGATCATGGCCAGTTCCTGGATAGCGGGCGGGTATTCGTGTTCGGCGGCTTGCTCCAGAAGGTAGCGGGCCCTGACGAGATCTTTTGCCCGGCCTTGCCCTTCCTTGTACATATTGGAAAGCAAGAACATGGCATGCGGATTGCCAAGCTTGCCCGATTCATCCAGCCAATACGCCGCTTGGGCATCGTCGCGAACGACGCCGTCGCCATTTTTATAAAGCATGCCCAGCATGAGCGCTGCCTTGGCATGCTTGCGCGCCGCGGCCATTGCATACCACGCGACGGACGCCTCGGGTGCCGGTGCGACGCCGACTGCGCCAAGTCGCAGCATGTCGCCGAGTTCGAAAGCGGCTTCCGGATCGCCCGCGCGCGCTGATTGCTCGAACAAGCGCAAGGCTGCGCTGCGCTGACTGGGGCCACTTTTGTACAGGATTGCCAATTCGCGCTGCGCTACCGGCATATTCTGCGAAGACCATAAAACCAGCGACCGCCGTGCATTTTCGTCGTTTTGCTGGCGTGCCTTCATTCCTATCGTTTCTATTTCGGCGGAAGTTGGCTTGTCCTGCGACTGGCAGGCCGCCAGGGTGCATAGCATACACAGGGAGGCGAGTAGCGCTGCCAGTGTCATGCCAGGAGAGTGTTTGAGTTGCATGTTTTTAATTTCGCATTCAAAGGGCCGGCGTGCGCCGGCCCAGTCAAACTTACTTGCTCAGATCGACTGTGTATTTGGCAAAGCCGCTCGCATCCAGTCCACCTTCCGCCGTGATGGTGCTGATGCCGCTGCTCCGGGCCAGCGCCAGATGACCCGGCGCCGAGCGCAGGATCACCGGGCCAGCCGTCGCCACCTTGACGAAGCTCCAGCTGCGCGCGCTGCCGTTTGCCGCGAGCGTGACCTTGCCGCTGGTCGTGCCCAGCGCCGTCAGATAGTTGCTCACGATCGTCTGGTTGGCATCGGGCGATTTGATGATGGTTTTGCTGCCGTCGATGCCAGGCACAGCCCCGCCGCCACCGGCCCGGTAATCGTTCGTAGCGACAATGAAGTCATCGCCGTCGGCAACCAGCTTTCCGAGGTAGGTCAGGTTGACAACGCGGCTACCGGCTGGCTTGGTGACGTCGATTTGATATGTCAGAGCATTATTTTCAGCGTAGAACACGTCGTAATTGTAGATCGTGCCGTAGGTCGGCACCAGGTCCTGCTCGCTGACGTTGGCCGGATCGATCTGGCCGAATTGCTTGGCCGACGTTTCCAGCCATGCCTTCAAATCTGAACCTTTGATCTTCACCGCCTGCAGATTGTTGTTGCTATATAAGTAAAGATCGCCGGGATTACGCACTTGCAGGCCGATAGGCGCGGCTGCGCTGGCACCTGGTGCCACGTCGGTAAAGTCGGACGGACCATTGCGGCCAGCCTTGAACGGTGCGCTGCACGAAATCACCGGAATATTCTTGTAACTGGCGATGGTCGCATCGGTGCTGGTGGCGATGAAGTTTTTCACATAGGCCAGTTGCGCCTGGTTGACCAATTCAATCGCGCTGACATCGCCGGCCAGTGCGAAGTAGGCAGACATTTCAAAGTCCGTCGTCACACCCAGCGGCTGCTTGGCGAACGCGATGGTGGCCGCGTGCTCGGTGGCGACAATCGGTGCAATGGCAGCGTCGGCCGCAACATTGGTGGTGCCGTCGGTGTACTTGAAGCCACGCGATTCCACCGTCGTTTTGTCTGATTGCACGACCCATTTGCCACTCTTGTAGGCCAGCATCATCTTGATGATGCCCAGCCGACGGCCCCAACTCTGCGCCATGACAGTCGGCACGCCGTTGACAAAGCCGTTGACCGGGTCGATTTTGGCGCTTGCAGGGAAGGCTGCAAATGAAGGGTCCAATGCCGCCGCCCCGGTCTCTTTGCCTTTAGGGAAAATAAGGTGGGAGTGGCCGATCAGCAACGCATCGATACCGGTGCTGGTCAGGTGATAGCTGCCGTTTTCCATTTTCGGGCTGTAGGTGCTGGTATCCAGACCGCCGTGCGACAGCGCGACGACCAGATCGGCACCCTTGCTGCGCATTTCCGGCACATATTGGTTGGCGGCTTCCTGCACCCCCGACACGGCCACTTTACCCGCCAGATTTTTCTGATCCCACTCAAGAATCTGCGGTGGCACGAAACTCATGATGCCGACGTTCATTTTGACACTTAGCTTGCTGCCATCGGGCGCCGTCGCGGTGAACGTGCGCGCCAGCAGGCTGTAAGGTTGCACGATCGGCTTGCCAGTGGCGACGCTGGTGACATTGGTCAGCACCAGCGGGAACGCCGGCGCGCCGCAGGTCGCGCTCGGTTTGGTCACGCCGGGAATACCGAAGTCGGTATTCGTGATCTGGCTCAGCAGTTGCAAGCCGTAGTTGAATTCATGGTTGCCGAAGCCGCCGCCATCGTACTTCATCGCGTTCATCACTTTGTGCACGGCCATGGTCTCGTTACAGGCAACCGGTTTGGTGACCGATTGCAGGTCGCCGAGCAAGGTTCCCTGGATGACGTCGCCGTCGTCCAGCAAGACATTATTAGGATTTTCTGCGCGCGCGGCGGTGATCAGCGTTGACGTGCGCTCCAGGCCGAGGCTGGTGTCTTCAGCCAGCGAGTAATAGTTGTAGCTCATCACGTTTGCATGGATATCGGTGGTTTCCATGAGCGCCAGCGTCACCGTCGTGCCCTCTGGAATTGCCGGAACAGTTGTGCCCGTTGGAATCGCCGGAACAGGCGTCGAATCGCTGCCGCAACCGGCCAGGCCGGCTGCGATCATCGCAGCCAGCAGTGTCATATTTGTTTTCAACCTTATCTCCAATTTAATAAATTATGGTTGCAACGATAACAAGGCAACATGACACGCACGTGACTCTCGCAGCAGCTGAAACTTGTCGGGTTGCGCCCATCGGCAAAGGGGATTGAGGCTCCCATCTGGGCGACGTTTCCAGATGTGAGCCTCTGTCCGGGCGCTGGGAGATCGTCGTCAGCGATGACGGCAGCGGCGCTGCTGCGGGCACGCGGCTGAACGGGGCGCTGCGCGGCATCGAGAAGATTCAGCTGGGCCGCGACGGCGACCGCCGCGCCGACCTGAACGTCAAATTGACCGGGCCATCCGCGTACATCAAAGTACGGTTCTGTTCCGGTCAATCGGTAAGGGATCGGGCGCAGGCGCCCGGCACCGGGGCCGGCAGTACGCCGGCCCGGGAGGTCAGGAAGGTTTGACGTAGCGGGCAAAGCAGCCCATGCCCAGTAGCGCAATCAAGAACAAGGCGAGGCTGCCTGGCTCCGGCACATCGGCGGGGGCTGGCGCGTTGATCGCAGCAACGCCGGTCACCTTGAACACCGACAGGAAAATATTGTCGTCGCCGCTAGGGTTGATCGTTTGCAGTGCGATGCTGGTATCGCCTGCAGTGATGTACTGTGCAATGTCATAGCGTTCGTGGTCGGCGTCGTACGTCGGCAACAGCGGCGAGTAGGCATCGTCAAAGCCGCCGACCGAAATCAACGCCCCGTTGGCAGTCCCGCCGACACCGTCGTCGTCGTTGCCTGCGACCGTGGTGATGGTGGTGCCGTTGACGGCCACTGTGGAGGCCTGGGAACAGCAGCTGAACCCAACGCCCAGGATCATTTCAGCAGAAAAACCGGCTGCACTCGGGTTGATTGGTGCCGCGAAATTGATCGCAGTGGTATCGCCCGATGGCGTCGAAAAGCCGTCCATGATACCGACGGTGGAAATGCCCAGCAGCGGGTTGGAATACACCACAACCAGGGCTTCGCCATCCTGCGAGTAACTCGTTTCGGTAATGGCGAAATCGTAGACGCCGCCCGCACCGCCGTCGATCAGTGGTTTGATGATACTGGTGACATCGGTACGCCCTGCGGTCAGGGAGTCGCCCGCCGTACCCAACGAAGTGTACGTGACGGCGCTACCAGCAAGCGTGCCGCCGACGCCACTGAGCGTGCTATTGCCGTTTGTGCTGGTATACAAGTAAGCGGACAACACGGTCGATCCAACCGGCACCAGCGCGGAGATCATGCCGCTCTGCGACGTCGAGCCAAAGCCATCTGAGGAGTAGCCGACATTGCCGATATACGTTTGCAGTGTGGCCAGCGATGCCTGGGCTGTGCCCATGCCAAAGCACGCAATGCATGCAGCTGCCATCAGATTCGTCATATTAAATTTCATCATTTTCCCAAGTTGTAAGTGACCGGACATTACGTTAGTTTCCACATGGAAATAGCAATGATCATGCCAGGCGCATAAAGCTCGGAAAACTAATGCATAAAATCAATGACTTGCAAAATTTATTATTAAAGCGATACGCCACCAAATCTCTGGCACTGTAAAAATTCTCGACAGCAACATGTAACAAACGGTGTTTCACATGTAACGTCAATCCGAAAATCGGCCGGTTCGATGGCAGGCTTTGACATGTGTTCTCGATCAGCATGAGGTCGGCCGCAAGCCTGCGACTTCCGGGCCCGGCAGCGGCCGAAACGCCTGTCTAACACGTTGCCGCTGAGGTAGGCGCCGATATTGCGGCCGTAAGCGAGGCGAGCGCCCAAGCCCGGCATCCAGCACGAGGCGGGGTCAAGTCTGGTAAACGATGGTCGTCGGGCTATTTGTCGCGTCAGCAGCCGCTAAGCCGCCTTTTTAAACGAAGGCGCATTCGACGCCGGCGCTGTTGCTTGATCGATACATCAGGATTGAGGAAGCGGGGGCCGGTCTGGCAAAACGACATTTCCGAACTACTTCGATGAAGTTTTGTCGAAACAAAGCTTGAACGCACTGATCGCGTCGCCAACGACGCCGCGCAGCTATCCATAGCCAGCGGCTAACCCCTCCATGGCGTGAGCAGGTGCCCCGACGGTGTTGACTGAAGGTAAGCGATGCATGAACCACAGCCTTGCCGCTTGATTCTGCGTTCCGCGTGCTTGCCCTTTCAATTTGAATGGGAGCAAGCATGGAAGGCGACACTGAATTCTGGACATCACACGTTGAGGCTTTGCGCCGCGACGGCGGCGCGGCGAGCGAGTACCCGCGCCAGCACGGGCTTGCGCTGGCATCGCTGTACTACTGGCGGCGCAAGGTGCAACTGGCCGCCGCGGACAGCGCCGGCGGCGGTGTTGCGGCGCCGGGCAAGTTCGTCGCCTTGCGCGTGCTGGACGTGTCAGCGGACGCGGCAACGTGTCCATGCACGCTGGTGCTGCGCTCCGCCCTGCGCCTGGAGCTGGCGGCACTACCTTCGCCGTGTTGGCTGCTGGCCCTCGAGCAGTCCCACGCGGGAGCGCGCTGATGCACCGGTTACCGATACAGCCCGACAGGTAGCGCTCCCTGGCGTTGCTTCTCCGGAACGTTTTCCTGAAATTTGCCTTTTATCCTGCCGTTGCCGGTTTCAAAACAGATGCCGACCTGCCTGTCGAGCAACCTCACCGAGGCTTCATATAAATGTCTGCCTGAAAGGCACGGAGGTCATAGCTGACGTTAAGTCGCTCCCACTTCAGGCGCCACGAACGCAGTCTATCTGTTTTATTAAGAACGGAATTGTTTATACTGCATTACTATTCGAACTCGATAACCGAGCCGCAATCCTGAAAATGTTTTCGAATTGCGCTAACGACATCTCGCTTCTCGGTTTCAGTCAAGGTAACGTTCGGTGGCACCTCCCATTTGTTCAATGAATTCAAATAGATCACGTAGCCTGGTTCGTTCGGCGCCAAGGCAACGAGCGCCTCCCCTAGAACACGTACATGCTTGTCTTCGCTCTTCAACCGTATGTCTCCTCGTGAGACGTGAGTGACTTCAAAATTCATACATTACCTCTTAAAAATCGTTTTCGAATTTCCGAATTTCGGGTCAACAATATCGATTTGATCGACTGAGGGGTTTTTCATGAGCGCTCCTTTCTCATAACCCTCCCAGATATTGTTCGGCCGCAAATCTTGTCCTACGACGCCTCGTACGAGTCCGCACGTGCCTTGGGCATAGGCACGAGACATTTCGCCCCATTCTTTTACAACAACTGGATTCTTGTCGTCCCAAGTTGGCATTCCGATCTTGTGTTTATCAATTAACATTTCAAGCGTCGTTCCACCGTGAGTTTTTGCAATATTGGCAGCAGCGTCCATTCCACCAACACCATCAGTTCTACCGGACCAGAAGAAAGCCGTGTCTGGCTCTGTCTTCATGAGATCAGTTGGCCGCTTAATAAGGCGTCCATTCTCACTTTCATGCCATCGGTTCGTCTTGCAGTTCCACGTCGGCGACAGCCCCAATGGATCAATCCAAGTAATTGGGTTTGGTCCGTAGTTGTAGAAGTTGAGGCCGCCGAAGAATCGAATTGGATCCTGCGTAAGATAACGCGCCGTGTCGGGATCATAGTACCGATACCGGTTGTAGTGCAGCCCGGTCTCATCATCAAAGTACTGCCCCTGAAACCGGATGGGATTGCGCATCCCCGCCTTGCGCGCCGCCTCGCTGATCGCCTCCTTCGCTTCGCCCCACGCCTTGTACTGCGCCGACCATGCCACCTTGCCTTCATGGTCGGTCAACTCCTGCGGCGTTCCCAGATGGTCGCATTGATAGAAGGAGATCTGTTCTTTTTCAAACGGTTCGGCTTCCTGCTCGGATTCACCATTCCATAGCGGATCGAGCGTAATGTCGTACTTGCCATCGTTGCCCGCCATAAGCGCTTTGACATCGGTGGAGGGTGCCAGTTTCAGCGATCCCCTTCGGGTAGCCTGCACCAGCGGCACGAAGCTGTCGCGCTCGTACACGTAGTGCACCGTCCGTTCGCCCCCCGCATAGCCGTGGTGCACGCTGCTTTCCAATGCCAACGTGTCGCCGTCCCAGCCATACAGGGTCCGGGCTGGCTCCCGCAATGCACTCTTTCCCGTCGCCTGGCTGTGCTTGGCGATGCGCCGCCCCAGCGGGTCGTAGGCGAAGGTGGTCACGCCGTACGAGGTCGTGGCGCGCGTCATCCGGTTGAACGCATCCCATTCATACGCCGACCGCTCGCCGTTCCCGGTACGTTGCACCAGGTTGCCGCGTTCGTCATAACGGTAGCTGACGCCGGCATAGTCCTTGAGCAGATTGTCCATCAGCTTTGGCAGCTGAGCGCGGCGGGTGATGGGCACCTGCTGGGCGGGATCGGGTGCCTGGATGTTCCCGGCCGGATCAAAAGCGAAGGTTTCCTGGGCCAGTGCGCTGCTTGCCGCCAGCAGCCGTCCGACCGGGTCGTAGCGGTACTCGATGCGCCCGCGCCGGTCGTCTTCGATGCTGGTAAGTTGGCCGGATAGGTCGTAGCCGTAGCGCCGATGAATTGCGGCGTGCATGCCTGCCTGGACGTCGGGACGGTAGGGGGCTGTGTAAGCATGCCGGCCCTTTCGGCCGACCTGGTCGATGGCGCCGAGCTGCTGTTCGATCAGGCGGCCGGTCGGGTCGTATTTCATCGTCTGCAGCAGGCCGTTGGCCTGGGTGCGGCCGGTTTCCTGGTACAGCGCGTCGCGCTCGAAGGAGACAAGGTCCTGTCCATCGAGCAGCAGGCCGTGCACGTGGCCGGCGCCGTAGGTCAGCCAGTCGACGCGGTGGCCGTCGGGACGGATGGTGCCGGTGCGCTCGTTGAGTTCGTCGTGGTGGTGGTGCCAGACCGCAGTGCGTTTGTCGGGGTAGAACGGGCCCTGGTAGTGCTGGTGCTCGCGCACCAGGTTGCCGGCGGCATCGTAAAACCACTGCAACCTGGCGT